>JASLCY010000605.1 GCA_030151925.1 Oligoflexus sp. | reverse complement strand
TCCCGCCCCAGATACTGGAGCGCTGCCACCATCTCGTTCAGCTGCAAGGGGAGAAATCGATGAACCTCGCCGTCGCCGGGAGCATCATCATCTATCACAGGACGCACTTGAGTCAGTGATAACCGCGGCGAGGCGAAATGTTGCCGGCCACGATCTGCCAACGGTCGGCGAACTTCGACCACACTCGCGTGAAGCGGTAGAGGCCGGAGAAGGAAGCGTTTTCGAGATCGATGAGGCAATTGACGACGATCGTCGACGCGTATTCCTTCAAGACCATCTCGCTGCGTTCGTAACGCGAGAAGAGCGATTCGCCGGCTGTGAAAATCGCATCAATGACGTCGTTCTTTACGAGGGGATGCCCTTCGGGGGTAGCGAGCACGGCGTCGTCGGCGATGAGTTCGCGGTAGACGTCGAGGTCGTTCGAGAGATCGGCCTGCATCAGGCGGTTTTCCAAGCGTAGAATCTCAGTTACTGGGCTACTCATGACAAAGTCCTCACTGATATCTAGTGCCTTGTCCCCTCGCGGCGCGAAGTCCGAGGGGACACTGAAAGAATGAACAACTCAGATTCAGATTTCAACTTCTGAGGGCTTTTTCGATGTCGCCTTCGAGCTTCACGGGTTCTGTCGTCGGCGCGAAACGGTCGATGGGCCGGCCGTCTTTATTCACGAGAAACTTTGTGAAATTCCATTTTATCGCTTTGATCCCAAGGAGGCCGGGCGCCTCGCTCTTGAGAAATTCGTACAAAGGATCGGCCCCGTCGCCGTTGACGTCGATCTTCCCGAGGACCGGGAAACTCACGCCGTAGTTAAGCTGGCAGAATTGCTGAACCTCTTCGTTGGAACCGGGCTCCTGCCCACCGAATTGGTTGCAGGGGAAGCCAAGAATGACGAGTCCTTGGTCCTTATACTTTTTATAGAGGGCTTCGAGGCCTTCGTACTGGGGCGTGAAGCCGCACTTGCTCGCTACGTTCACGATGAGGACGGGGTGGCCTTTATGCTGAGAAAGTGCATAAGGCTTATTCTGAGCGTCTTTCACGGTGAAATCATAGAGGCTTTGCGGCATGAGAGCTCCAGGTCGGGTATTGCTTTCCGACTTTGTACCCTGAGGCTCTTCGAGCCGTCAATGGTCATAAGAGGCCGGGCGATTCATGATGACTTAGAGGGCTCATATCTGCTACATAAAGCAAGGCAGTAAAGGAGTCTAAGATCGTGTATCAGTTCGCAAAATTCGTAGCCTGGCTCATCAGCTTCCTGTCGTTCAAGACCCTCGAGAAGGTTTCGAATTTTTGTGCTTTCGTCTTCTTCGATATTCTGCGTATCCGCCGCCGCCTCATGCTCAAGAATCTCGACATCGCGTTCGGCGAGACCAAGACCCGCGCGGAGAAGCTGAGCATCGCTCGCGCCTCCTATTCGCAGTTTATGCAGACGATCCTGGAGGTGCTGATCTCCAAGCGCCATCCTATCGACGCCGATATCGAGATCATCGGCGGCGAGAATATCCATGCGGCCCTGAGCCAGAACAAAGGCGCCTACATCATCTGCTTCCACATGGGCAACTGGGAGGCGATGGGCGCGGTGGTCAGCAATCGATTCCGCCCCGCGTTCACGGCCGTGAAGAAGGTCGGCGGCGACGGCCTCAACCGTTTCGTGGAAGAGCGCCGCAAGGAAAACGGCCTCTACTGGATCCCGCGCACCAATCCGGGCGATGCGGTGCGGCAGATGGTGAAGATCCTGAGGCGCGGCGAGATCGTCGGCTTCATCATGGATCAGGCGCGTCCCGGCGAGCCGCGCCTGCCGTTCTTCTCGAAGGACGCCAAGACCAACACCAGCCTCGCCGCGATCTGCCAGCGTTTCCCCGCGCCGGTGCTGGTGATCTACATTTACCGCAAAAAATTTGGAAGCCACGTCCTGACCTGTCTCCCCGAGTTGGAACTCAAGGATTCGGGCGATAAGAAACAGGACGTGCTCGACAACTCGCTGCTATTCAATCAACAGGTGGAGGCCGCGGTGCGGCTGCATCCGGAACATTATTTCTGGTTTCACAATCGTTGGAAGTAGCAAGGAGTTCGCCCATGAAGACGTCGCCCTTATGCATCGGGACCGCGGCCTGGTCCATTCCGAAAATCGCCTCGCCGATCTTTGGGGCCGAGGGAAGCCACCTCGAACGGTACAGCCGGGTCCTGACGGGCGTCGAGATCAATACTTCGTTCTACCGCGACCATAAACTGGCGACTTACCAGCGCTGGGCGAACGATACGCCCGAGGAGTTCCGTTTCGCGGTGAAGGTCTCGAAGGCCTTCACACACGAGCAAGGCCTCGTGACCGAAGCCTCCGAGGTCCATAAAGCGGTCGAGGGCTACCTGGGCCTCGGGGAGAAGCTCGACGTCCTGCTCATCCAGCTTCCGCCCAAACTCGCGTTCAATCGCGATAACGCCCGCGCCTTCCTCGAGCAGATCCGCGAGCGCTACGAAGGAGCCATGGTCATCGAGCCCCGGCATAAGACTTGGATCGGCCCCGACGCGCTCGAAGTCCTCCGCGAATTCAGGCTGAACAAGGTGATCGCGGATCCCGAGCCCTGCCCGAGCGATGACGAGTTCCAGAAGACGAGCCATGACGCGTTCTATGTCCGCTGGCACGGCTCGCCCGTGATCTATGAAAGCCGCTACGAGGCGGCCAGCCTGGAAAGCCTCTGGGCGACCGTCCGCATCGCGGCCGAGACCTATAAAAGCGTGTGGGCGATCTTCGACAACACCACCTACGGCTGGGCGACCGTGAACGCCCTGGAATTTTTGAATATGTCGCAGGGCAAGGCCAAGATCCCGACGAACGAGCTGCCTGTGTCCCTCTTATGAATTACGGAGTCTACTGATTGAGTCAGGACCTGATCGATCGCAACCTCATCGCCCCTCTCTTCAAACGCGTGCCGCCCGATGGTTTCCTCGCCGATACGGGCGATCTCCTCGATTCCTTCCTCGATTACGTCCGCGAGAAAGGGGTGGAGCTCTATCCCGCGCAGGAGGAGGCGATCCTCGCCCTCTTCGACGGGAATAACGTCATCCTCAATACGCCGACGGGCTCCGGGAAATCGCTGGTCGCGACCGCGCTGCATTTCCTCTCGCTCGCCTCGGGGCGAAGGTCGGTCTACACCTGCCCGATCAAGGCGCTCGTGAACGAGAAGTTCCTCGCGCTCTGCGCCGAGTTCGGCCCCGATCAGGTCGGGATGGTCACGGGCGACGCGACGGTCAACCGGAATGCGCCCATCCTCTGCTGCACGGCCGAGATCCTCTCGAATATCGCGCTCAGCGAAGGCGATGACGCCTTCGTCGACGACGTGATCATGGACGAATTCCATTATTACGCCGATCGCGAGCGGGGCGTGGCCTGGCAAGTGCCGCTGCTCACCATGCCGAAGGCCCGTTTCCTCCTGATGTCGGCGACCTTCGGCGATACCGATTTCTTCGAACGCACGCTGAGCGGCCTCACGCTGAAGGCCACGACGGTCGTGAAGAGCACGCATCGCCCCGTGCCGCTCGATTTCATCTATCGCGACACTCCGCTGCACGAGACGATCCGCACGCTCGTGGGCGAGGGTAAAACCCCGATCTACCTGGTGAACTTCACGCAGCGGGAGGCGGCGGAAGAAGCGCAGAACCTCATGTCGATGGACGTGTGCACCAAGGAGGAGAAACAGGCGATCGCCGCGATCCTCAGCGGCGTGAAATTCTCGAGCCCGTACGGCCGCGAGATGCAAAGGCTGCTCAAACACGGGATCGGCCTGCACCATGCGGGCCTTTTGCCCAAGTACCGCCTGCTCGTCGAACAGCTGGCGCAAAAGGGGCTCCTGAAGATCATCAGCGGCACGGATACGCTCGGCGTGGGCGTCAACGTTCCGATCCGCTCCGTGCTCTTCACGAAACTCTGCAAGTTCGATGGCAGCAAGACCGTGATCCTGAGCTCGCGCGACTTCCATCAGATCAGCGGCCGCGCGGGACGGAAAGGCTTCGACGACCTCGGCACGGTGGTCGTGCAGACGCCCGAGCACGTCGCGGAGAATCTCCTGCTCGAGGCGAAGGCGGGCGGCGATCCGAAGAAGCTGCGTAAGATCGTGCGCAGGAAGCCGCCGGAGAAGGGTTATGTCCACTGGGATATCAACACTTTCCAGAAACTGATCGTCGCGCCGCCCGAGCCGCTCGTCTCGCGTTTCTCGGTGAGCCATGGGATGCTGCTGAACATCCTGAGCCGGCCCGGCGACGGCTGCCGCGCGATGCGGAACCTCATCCGCGACAGCCACGAGACGCCGCACGCCAAGCGGCAGCTCGCGAAGACCGCGTTCCAGATGTTCCGGAGCCTGGTCGTACGCGGCATCATCCAGTTCGAGGACAATCCGAACGGCGGTAAAAAGAGGCTCCGGATCGACAAATCGCTGCAAACCGACTTCTCGCTCAACCAGACCCTCTCGCTCTACCTGCTGGATACGCTCAAGCTGATGGATCCCCTGGCCGAGGATTTCGCCCTCGACCTCCTGACCCTGGTCGAAGCCATACTCGAGAATCCCGAGGTGATCCTCAGGAAGCAGCTGGACCGCCTGAAATCGATCAGGATGGCGGAAATGAAGGCGGACGGCGTTGAATACGAAGAGCGGATCGCCGAGCTCGAGCTCATGGAATATCCCAAGCCGAACCGCGATTTCATCTATGATACGTTCAACGCCTTCGCCGCGGCGCATCCCTGGGTCGGCAACGAGAACATCAGGCCGAAGTCCATAGCCCGGGAGATGTACGAGAACTTCTTCAGCTTCGACGAGTACATCAGGGACTACGATCAGCAGCGTTCCGAAGGCCTGCTGCTGCGGTATCTCTCCGAGGTCTATAAAGTCCTCATCCAGACCGTGCCCGAATCCTATCGCAGCGAAGAGGTCGAAGCGATCATCGATTACTTCGGCACCATGATCCGCGGCATCGACTCGAGCCTCCTCGACGAGT
>JASLCY010000580.1 GCA_030151925.1 Oligoflexus sp. | reverse complement strand
TACGAAGCCGGCTTCCAGCTCTATCAAAAGGCTTTGCAATTACTGTCCAAAAAGCCCAAATTGGTGTCCCGTATTCTCTACAATATGGGCATCGGCTACGTGAAGATGGGTAAGAACGACAAGGGCTTGAAATGCTTCGAGAAGTCTGTCGAACAAGACCCGGCCTTCGCCGATGCGGCATTCAACGTGAAAGTGCTCAAGACCGCGCCGCCCCCAGGAAGCGCGCCAGGCGCCCCAGCTCTGAAACTCAAAGAGCCCACCGAACTCACCGAGCACTTGTCGGATACAAGTGACGGTGAAATCCCGCTGATGGAAATCGGCCTCGATTCGATGGAGGAAGAGGTGGAGCTCGACGACGTCTTGAGCAACATCTCCAGAGTGGGTTAGCATGTCTCGCAAAGAAGTCGATTGGAAGAAACACGAACAGGACCTCGCGGCGCTTCTCAAGGATCTCGGTGAGGATCCGCAGCGCGACGGCCTCCAGAAAACCCCCGAACGCCATATCAAGAGCCTGAGGTTCCTCACCTCGGGCTACGACCAGGACGTCTCCGCGATCCTCAACAAAGCCCTCTTCGACGTCGAATACAAGGACATGATCATCGTCCGCGACATCGAATTCTACAGCCTCTGCGAGCACCACCTGCTCCCTTTCCACGGCCGCGTGCACGTCGGCTACATCCCGACCAATAAGGTCGTGGGCCTCTCGAAGATCCCGCGCCTGGTCGAAGCCTTCGCGCGCCGCCTGCAGGTGCAGGAGCGGATGACCCATCAGATCGCCCAGACTATCCAGGAAGTGCTGAAACCGGAAGGCGTCGGCGTCGTCATCGAAGCCGCGCACCTCTGCATGATGATGCGCGGCGTCGAGAAGCGGGAGAGCTATACGACGACGAGCTCGATGCAGGGCAGCTTCAACCAGGTGCAGACTCGCCAGGAATTCCTGAATCTCGTCCACAGCCCGAAGAAACTCACGTAAGCTCCTCGCCGCGGTGCGTCCGGGGCCTTGCTCTGGGCGCCTCGCTGCGCGGCGTCATCTCCGCCTCATCGTGCGCTTCCCACATCAAAGCCAAAGCCTGAACGCCGTTCAAGACGGGTAGCTTCGTGACCCGGATCGGGTAGCCTTGCATCATCTGCAGGGCGAGCGAGAGGTGCTGCTCGGCCTTCGGCGAGAAGTCCTTCTGCAGCGAGAGCTCGTCGACGTCGGATTTCAGCGAGCACACGAGTATGACCTTGCCGTCGCGCACGCGGAGCTGGTTGCTGATGCCGAGGTTATGCAGGTCGTGGTCGCGGCCGTTCTCGAGCAGAGCCATCTGGCAATGGAAGAGGGTCGAGGTCAGCGCCGAGGTCGGGATCTTCAAGTGATCGACCGTGAGGTCGTCGGCTATGGTGTTCTCGTAGGCGATCGTCTTATCCTGCATCTCGATCAGGGACTGCGCGTCTTTCATCAGGCCCAGCAGGGTCTTGGCTATCGTATTGTCGTGGCCCATCATCTGGAACCAATGTTTCGCCATATGCGTGTTCTCTTGCAGGTCCTTCAGGAGGCTCTGCGTGAGGAGCGTGACGTTGATCGCGGCGTTGTTGAGCTGCTGGCCCGTCGAACGCAGGAATTCCAGGCTTTCGTCGAGCTCCGAGACGCCGCCTTCGTCCACGCGCTCGGACAGCGAGCGGACGAACTTGCGGGACGAGACCTGGGCGAGCTCGTCTTGCCAGCGGTTCATCATAGCGAGCAGGCGCTGCGCGGGACGCACGATCTCGTGGCTGGCGAGGTGCGAGAGGTCTTCGCCGAGGCTCTGCGTCTCGATGAGCTTGGCGATATAAGTCTCCGCCGAGGAGTGCATCTGGTTGTGCATCGAGCGCGTCTTCGACATCCAGGCCTGCTCCGCCTGCTGCTCGAGGTAACGGCTCTCGAGGCGGACCATCTGCTGCTGCAGGAGGCGCTTCTCGTGCTCGACGCGATCGGTCGCCTCCATGCTGGCCTTGACGAGGCGGCTCATGCGGTCCTGCAGGACCTGGATATTCAAGCCCTTCGACATCAGCAGCGAACCTCCGCCGCCGCCTTCGCCGCCGCGCCCTCCGCCTTCGGGCATCAGCTCATCCGCCCAATGATGCAGCTTCTGGATCGCCGCGCGAAGGTCGGCTTCGCGTTTCTTCAGCACCTTTATCACCATCGCGAGGCAGGCGAGGAAGAGCGCCAGCGCCAGGCCGGTCGCGACCTTGAAGTTCGCCGTCTCGCCTTTGATCAGGGAGGGGAAGTACTTCAGCGCGGGATGGTTCGAGGAAAGGGTCGCGAGCGTCGCGCCCGGGATATTCGCGGTCTCCTTGTAGAGGATCTTGCCGCCCTTGGGCTCGCCCCATTCGAGGTCGAGGAGATTCATGTTGGCTTTGAAGTCCTGGTGGTGGAAGAGCCACTGGTCGTTGAGGTAGTTCGAGGCGAAGACGTAGTAGCTCTTATCGCCCGCGGTGTTGAGCGGGGCGAAATAATCGTAGCTCACCGCGTGCGGCGTCTGATGGAATTGGAAATGGGGCGCCGAGGTGATGTTCTTGAACGAAGGCACCGGGCAGGTGTCGGCGAGGGCCACGCCCTGCTCGGAGTTCGCGACGAGCTGGCAATCCTGGTTGTAGATCGCGATGTGATCGATCTTGCCCGGGACGATGAAGCCGTTGAGCGTGCGGCCGGCGGCGGCGGGCGGCTCGCTGGTGAGCGAGCTCAGCTCGCGCAGCTGATGCCCAAGATCCGTGAGGTCGCGGCGGCTATCCTGCAGAGAATCGAGATATTGCTGGCGCGCGAGCTGAAAGGATGTTTGGTAGCGCAGGAGGGGGCCTTGCGCTAAGCTGATGAGCAGCAGAGGCGTAAGGCCGAGAGCGAGATAACCTAGTTCTTTGCG
>JASLCY010000544.1 GCA_030151925.1 Oligoflexus sp. | reverse complement strand
AACGAAGGATGAATGGATCCACGCGAAGCTCTGCGAACCCCGCGAGCACTGGCTGCATGCGATGCTCTTCGTCCTGCACGGGGCCCTGCTGCTGGCGGTCGGTTCCCTCTGGATGCACGAGCCGGATCATTGGTTCATCCGCGCCTTGCCCTGGACGATAGTCGTCTGGGGCCTCTATCAAACCCTGTATTGGAATGTCTATGAGCCTCGCCACGATAAACAACGACTTCTACGAGGAACTCGGGGAACGCTGGTATCACGATGATGAGCACATCATCGCCCTGCTGAAGGCGGAGACGGAAAAGAAGGTCGAATACGTCCTGAAGAGTTTCGAGGCGCATGGCATCAAGCCCGGCGCGAAGGTCCTGGACGTGGGCTGCGGCGCGGGATTCATCGCCAACCGGCTGGCCGGGCTCGGCTTTCGCGTGACGGGCATCGATCGCTCGGAGAGTTCGCTGCGCGTGGCTCGTTCGCATGCTCCGGCCGGCGGCCTGGTCTCTTATCAGACGGCGGACGCTTATGCCTTGCCGTTCGCGGCGGAAACCTTCGATGCGGTCCTGATGCTCGATTTCCTGGAGCATGTGGAGCAGCCCGCTAGGGTGATCAGCGGAGCCTCACGCGTCTTGCGTCCCGGAGGGATGGTGGCGTTCTATACCTTCAACCGCAACTTCCTCGCCGGCCTGCTGGCGATCCGGGCCGTGAGTTTCGTGGCGAAGGACTGCCCGAAGGATTTTCATGTGCTCTCGATGTTCATCAAACCGCAGGAGCTGACCCGCATGCTGGAAAGCGCGGGATTGCAGGCGGGACCGATGCTCGGGATGCGGCCGAAGTTCTGGAATAAAGGCTTCTGGGCCACGGTTTTCCGTCGCCGCGTGCATCCGGGCTTCGCTTTCCAGTTCACCGGCAATCTTCACCTGGGTTATCTGGGGTCCGCACGGAAGCCGGAGGACCGGCCGCAGCTCGGCGAGGATGGCCCGCGGCGCGAGGCCCTCACTTCGTCGCCATGAGCTGCGAAACGAGGAAAGCCATCTCGAGGCTTTGGCTGTAGTTCAAACGCGGATCGCAGTAGGTCTCGTAGTAACGGCGAAGCTGCTCTTCGGTGATGCCGGCCGAACCGCCGATGCATTCGGTCACGTCATCGCCCGTCAGCTCGAAATGAATGCCGCCCAGGTTGCTGCCGAGGCGTTTATGGACCGCGAGCGTCTCTTTCACTTCCGAGAGGATGTCATCGAAGTTGCGCGTCTTGGTCCCGTCCGCGGTCTTCGAGCCGTTGCCGTGCATAGGATCGACGCTCCAGAGGATAGGCAGCCCCTTGAGGGCCTCGATCATCGCCGGCAGATGCCGCTCGACCTTGCCTTTGCCGTAGCGGCTGATGATATTGATCTTGCCCGCCTCTCCCCGCGGATTCAGCGCCTGGCAGATCGCGATGATCTCGCGCGGATCCGAGGAAGGCCCGACCTTGAGCCCGACCGGGTTCGCGATCCCGCGGAAGTATTCGATGTGCGCGCCATCGAGCTGGCGAGTGCGGTCGCCGATCCAGAGCGTATGCGCGCTGAGGTTGTAATACGCGTCGTACTCCGGCACGTAATGGGTCATCGCCTCCTCGAGCGGCAGCAGCAGCCCTTCATGCGAAGTATAGAACTCCACGGTGGCGAGCCGCTCCTCGCGCGTGCCGAGCGATTCCATGAAGACGATCGCGTCCTGGATGTTGGCGACGATGCGCTCGTACTCACCGCGCTTCGGAGCATTGGAGGCGACCTTCAGGTCCCAGCTCTGCGGATGGTGAAGGTCGGCGAAACCGCCCTTGGTCAGGGCGCGGATATAATTCAGGGTGGCGATGGAATGGAAATAAGCCTGCTTGATGCGGGCCGGATCCGGCTTGCGCGCCTCGGGAGTCGCTTCGAACGAATTGATGATGTCGCCGCGATAGACCGGGATCTCCCGGCCGTTCACGATCTCGGTATCCGCCGAACGCGGCTTCGCGTATTGCCCCGCGATCCGCCCGATGCGGATGATCGGCTTCCGTAGGCCGTAGCAGAGCACGACGGACATCTGCAGCATGATCTTGAGTTTCTGGGTGATGGCTTCGCGGTTGCAATCCTGGAAGCGCTCCGCGCAGTCGCCGCCCTGCAGGACGAAGCTCTCGCCCTTGGACGCCTTCGCGAGCTGCTCCTTCAGCCGTTCGACCTCGCCCACGAAAATCAGGGGCGGATACTTCTTGATCTCGGTCAGGACGCTGTCGAGACCGCCTTCGTCGGCATAAACAGGCTGCTGCTGGATAGGCTTGCGCCTCCAGGATGCGGGATGCCATTGCGGGGCCGTTTTTGCGTTCACTCGGGCCTCCTCAGGTCGTGGTGCCGGGCTGCGCGCCCTGAGCGGCCAAGGCCCCAGCATAATGCTGAATCATGGCGAGTATGTTGCTGAGGCCGCTGCGGCGGTTCATCGAGAGATGCTCGCTGACGCCCGCTTCGCTCAGGAAGTCGCTCGGCATGGCGAGGATCTCCTGCGGGGTGCTGTCGTTATAGACCTTGAGGAGAAGGGCGATGATGCCTTTCACGATCATGGCTTCGGAATCGGCGAAGAACGAGAGGCGGCCGTCCTTGAACTGCGGGACGAGCCAGGCGCGGGAGATGCAGCCTTTCACCAGGAAGGGCTCGAGCTTGAGGCTCGCGGGGAGCTCGGGCAGCGCTTTGCCTTCGCCGACGATGAAACGCAGGCGTTCGTCTTTGTCTTTGATGCCCTTCAGGGTCGCGAGCAGGGCGTCTTTTCTTTGTGCTATATCGGCCATCTAAGTCCCCAGGGGCGGGTGGATCTCGAACCTCCTGTTCTACCCCCGAAAGGCCTTGTCTGTCCAGCGGCATAAAAAAAGGCCCCACCGGAGTGGGGCCTTTAAATTCTTTTGTGATATCAGAAGATTAGCCTTCTTCTTTGACCTTGAGGATCTGACCCACGCGGACCGCGTTGCGGTGGAGCTTATTGATCTTCTTCAATTCGGCTACCGTCATCCCGAATTTCTTGGCGATCCCGTGCAGGCGGTCGCCGCGGCGAACGCGGTAGATGCTGGTGCTGTCGTCTTTATCGTCGTCGCCCGCCGAGGCCTTGTCGTCAGCTTTCGCGACTTTCGACTCGGTGGCGTCCGTCACGATGCGGAGCTTCTGGCCGCGATGGACCACGTTCGAGCGCAGGTGGTTCATCTCCTTGAGCTCGTCCAGCGACAGGCCGTATTTGGCGGCGATCGCGTTCAGGTGCTCGCCGCGACGAACGCGGTGGAACTTCCGAACCTTGCCTTCGGCCAGCTTAACTTCACGCACCGCCATGCGGTGGTCTTCCAGCTTCTCGGCGTTGTCGTTGAAGGCCGTCTCGAAGCGCTTCGGAATCCAGATCTTGTAGGTCTTGGTATCCGAGGGGGTCATGCCGCCCTTGAGGTGCGGGTTGTATTTCTGGATGACTTCGAGAGGGATCGAAGTCTGTTCGGCCACCGCCGAGAGTTTGATGGGCGAGGGGACGTTCACGCCGATAAACGCCTCGTGCGAGGCCGCGTCTGAGATCGTGAAACCGTATTTCTCGGGATTCTTGCCGATCATGTAGGCGGCGAGGAACTTCGGAATGTAGTCCATCGTCTCGGCCGGCAGCACTTTCTGGCGAACGAGCTCCCAGAAATCGCGCGACTTGCCGCGCATGATCGCGTTCATGATGCGCATCTCGCCGGCGTTGTAGGCGGCCATCGCCAGGTACCAGGAATTGAACACGTTGTTGAGGTCGGAGAGGTAGATCGAAGCGGCGACGGTCGAACGCCAGGGATCGCGGCGCTCGTCGACGTGTTTGTCGACGCGGAGGCCGTAGCGGCGGCCGGTGGCCGGCATGAACTGCCAGAAGCCTACGGCGGCCACGCTCGACTTCGCCTGCAGGACGAAACCGCTCTCGATCATCGCGAGGTAATACATCTCGCTGGGGACGCCCGCGTCGCGGAGGGTCGCGACGACTAGATTCTGGTAGGGCTGGCCGCGGTCGAGGAAGCGCTGGAACGCGTCGTGGTTCTTGTTCGCGAAGAAATCGATCCAACGATCGACGTCCTTGTTGATCTCGATGGGAATGCCGGCCTTGATAGCCTTGCTGATCTCGTCGTCCTCGGCGCCGATGGTAGCGACCTTGCCGTTCGCCGACGTCTGCAGGTCCGAATCGATCGAATCGTCGATCTCGTCCGGATTCACTTCAGCAGGTCCCTGAGGAGTGCTTTCGTCGAGGTCGGCGGTATTGGTTGTCTCTTCGGCCGGCGCATTGTTCTTCGCCTGCTTCTGCGCAGCGGTCTTCGTAGTCGCGCAAGCAGTGAAGAGTACGGCCGCAGAGATAACCAATGGGCTAAAATTGGTCAGCTTCATAGGGTCCCCTTATCACAAAAAAAGGCAAAACAGTGGCAACGCCGAGCTGGGACTCAGAGACGGTTTTTCACGCTATCTGGAGTGCAGCGAGGCGCCGAGCGAACAAAATGTGAATATCAAGTGTGACTCCACTGTAACATATGCCTGCCTATTTTGGCAGGTAGAGACTACTGTCTTAAGGCTGGTAGAACAAGGACTTATTTGAAATAAAGCTTTAAGTATGCCGGTTTAAGCGGGCTGAAAAAAATCTTCTCGAACGGGGAAATCGTCTTTTTATGGTAGCCCGGGCTAAGGCTACCCAACTGTATCATCTATTCATAAGCCTCAGAATCTGTTAGCAATGAGAGAGCAAACGTAATACCGCAGCGAGGGCGCGCCTGCGGCGCGAAAGGGAGAATATGACCGGTTCTTCGCCTTCTTCTATCGATCGCATCACTCCCGACAAGAGGCTTATCGCCGTTGTCGTCTACGCCACGGCCTGTCTGCAGGTGATAGGATTCTGCGGCAAGACCTGGGCCCAGGCGCAGCCCACTGCATTCGCGCAGGTTTTGAACCAAGTATTAACGCTGACGCCTTCAGCCTTGGCGTTGAGCGACCATATCTATCTCGGCCTTATGATCTTCGGCATCGTCTGGGCCTTTTTCCGCTGGAGCCCCTGGCCCTTCGGCCTGATCGGCCTGCTGTTCCTCATCGATGCCGCCGCGAAGACTTTCATGGGCTACAGCCTCGCCGCGGAATTCGCGCTGCCGGCCGACTGCTCCCATTACCTTTGGTTCCTCGCGATAGGGTACGCCCTGCGGAATGCCCGGACGCTCGATATCGAGGTCGGGCTGCCCGGCGTGCGGGCGCTTCTCAGGCTCGGGCTCTCGCTGAGCTTCATCACCCTCGGCCTGCTGGGCTTCCTCGCCCCGGCCGCGGCGTTCGAAGCTCCTCGCCTGGCCGCCATGAGCGGCGTGTTCGGCATCGATCCGACTATCTTCCGCGCCTTCCTCAGCACGGTGAATGTCCTCGCCGGATTCTGCGCGTTCCTCATCGGCGGGCGCACGATCCTGCTTTATCTCGCGGGTTGGGGGCTGCTCTCGGCGCTTTTCACGCATCTGCTGCCGAAGCCGGACAGCTTCGAGATCCTATTGCAGGCGCCGCTTTATATGCTGCCGCTGCTGATCTTCGCCATGCAGGCCTGGGTCAAGCGCGGGGCGAAGAAGCCCTACGCTCACCGGTGGAAGAGGTTATTCAGTCACTGGGCGTGAGCGTGGAAACGCGTGATCCAGTCCTCGGGCGGATTCACGAGCTTGCGCGCTTTGAGGTCGAAGAGCCCCGCCTTCATCTGGACGGTGCTGCACAGGGTCCCGTTCGCCCGCACCATCTCGTGGTCGATCGTCCAGATCTTCGAGCCCAATCCGCTGAAGCGTGTTCGGATCGTCAGCTCATCGCGGTTCTTCACTTCCTTCTTGTATTGGATATAGGCGTCGAGGATGACGAAGCCGAGGCCCTGCCCCTGCATGACCTCGAGCGTGAAGCCCGCGTCGTAGCAGAGCTGCCAGCGCGCTTCCTCGAAGATCTGCAGATAGCGGGCGTGATTCAGATGCCCCATGAGATCGAGCATAGTCTCGTTCACGAGCGTCTTGTATTCGTACCAATCGGTGATGAGTTCGCGGGGCATCTTAAGCCTTTCTCTCGCTGACGGTCGGTCTCTGCGGAAAACGCATGGCGTAAAGCGTGCAGATCGATTCCAGCCAATGTTTATCCACGGCATCGAAGGCGGCCGGGCCGTTCGAATCCACGTCGAGCACCGCCAGCACTTCGCCCTTGCCGTTCAGGACAGGGACGACGATCTCGCTTTGCGTGCTGGAGGAGCAGGCGATGTGCCCTGGGAATTGTTCGACGTCATCGACCACCTGCGTGGTTTTGCTGCGGGCGGCCGCTCCGCAGACTCCGCGGCTAAATGGGATGTCGAGGCAGCCGTGCCCTCCCTGATAGGGGCCGATCTGCAGATGCTCGTCGCGTACGACACGATAAAAGCCAGTCCAATCATAGGTTTCGAAGGCGTTGTGAAGTTCGGCCACAATGGTTGCCATGGCCGCGAGCCAGTCGGAATCAGGCGTCAGCAGCGCTTGGATGCGCGCGAAGACCTCGCTATAATGCTTTTGTTTGGCCATGGCTTCGGCGTGACGTGGTAAGACGGGCAGCATAAAACCTCCTTCATCTCTGGTGGTATATGCTGAGCGGGCGACCTACGCAAGACGAGAGGACTGAGGACTATGCGTATTCCTATCGAATCCCTGACCCCCGATACGCTGCGCAGGGTTGTTGAAGAGTTCGTGACCCGCGAGGGCACCGATTACGGCATGAACACCATGGAGTTCGATACGAAGGTCGAACAGGTGCTTCGGCAGCTGAGGAAGGGCGAGGCCAAGCTGATGTTCGACGCCGAGAGCGAGTCTTGCCATATCATCGGCAAAGGCCATGCGGCGTTCCACAGCGAACTTTAGCAGCCCTTAAAGAGTGCGGCCGCGATCTCGGGGAGATCACGGCCGCGACTTTATCCTCGCCTAGAATGCTCTACGGCATTACTGAACGGATTTGCTGGAGCTCGAAGAGTTGTTCGAGGACGACGAGGCGTTTGAGCTGCCGCTCTTCTGCGCGTTCGACGAAGCCGAGTTGCCGTCGAATTTGTTTTCGCCGCTCGAACCCCATTTGCCCTGGTTCTTGCCGCTCACCTTGAGTTGGTTCTGCACTTCGGTGACGCCGTTGATGGTCGACGCCAGGTCTTCCGCCATGCGTTTTTCCAGACGGCTTTCAACGGTGCCCGTGAGGGTGACTTCACCCGAGGAGACCTTGACTTCGATATCCGAAGGATCGACATCGTGGTGGCTGGTGAGGAGGTCGGAGATCTCTTCTTTGATGCGCTCGTCCGAGCGCTTATATCCCTTTGGGGCGCGGCCCGCCTTGCTGAAGGAAGCGTCGTCCCGGTAGTAGGGCGACGAAGTGTTTTTGCCCCAGAGAGTCATGTGCGACTGGTCGTAGGAGTTGTTGTAAGAGGGGCTGCTGTAGTTCTGGCTGCTTTGGTTGCCTTGGCCGTAGCCGGAGCTTTGATAGCCGTAGCCCGAAGAAGGCTGGTTGTAGCGTTGGCTTTCCCAGCTCGAAGGGCTGCCTTGGCTCGAGCCGTAGTACGATCCGCGGTTGCCGGACGAACCGAAGTCGCTGCCGTAGCGGCCGCTGGAACCGGAGTCGTTTCCGTAACGGCTGTTTGAGCCGTAATCGCTGCCGTAGGAAGAGCCGCGGCTGTAATCGCCGCCGGAGCCGTAGGAAGAGCTGCGGCCGTAGTCGCTGCTGAAACGGCTGCCGTAATCGGGCGAATACTGCTGGCTGTTGTAGCTGTTTTGGTTGTACATGCCTTCGCGGTTGCCGTTATAGCTTTGGGTGCCGCCGTAGTTACTGTTGCTCGGTTGGCCGTAGGCCTGGTCGTGCGAGCGATCCGAGAAGTTCGAACCGCGGCCGAAGTTTTGGTAAGGCGACTGGTCGTAAGAAGAACCGGAGCGGTAGAAGTTTTGGTTCTGGTCGCGATAGAGATCGGAGTTGCCGTAAGAGTTGTAGTTCGAGCGGTCGCTCATGCTGCCGTAAGTGGAGTAGGGCGCGCCCTGGGTCGGACGGAAGTAGCGGTCTTGCTGCGATTCCTCGCGGTTGAAGCGATCGTAACGATCGTTGTCGCCTTCCGACCAGCGGGTGTTGCGGTCGGAATTGGGATGATAGTTGCGTGAAGCACTGTAGTTGCGTTCATTGTCGTAATTGCGTTCCATAATAGGCATCCTTTGTCAGTCATGTTTGGCGATCGACCTTGACCGTGAGACGGTCATTTGAATCATGACTGGAAGATAGGCCTTCCATGCGGGTGATGCCAGACGTATTCCGGCCCCGACTCTCCGGACGCGAACCTAAGCTCTTGGTGGCAAAGGGCTTCGAGCTAAGAAAAAAGAAATTCAAATTTTTGCGCGAAAAAAAGGGCCCTGCGTTCGCAGAACCCT
>JASLCY010000530.1 GCA_030151925.1 Oligoflexus sp. | reverse complement strand
GAGCCAGCAGAAGCTTTTTTACGGCCGCCGGTTGCGCCAGAGCGTTTTTTCTTCGAAGTGGTTTTTTTGGTTCCGGATTTTTTAGTTCCCGATTTTTTCGCCGGAGCTTTTTTCGAGACTTTTTTAACGGCTTTTTTCACCGCTTTGCTGACCTTTTTCGCGGCCTTAGTGACCTTCGCCTTGGTGGTTTTTTTGGCTTTTTTCACCTTGGCTTTGGTGCCACTTTTCTTCGCCGCGGATTTTTTTGCACCGGCTTTTTTAGCTCCAGCTTTCTTGGTACCGGCTTTTTTCGCCGAACTTTTTTTGGTCGCCTTCTTCGCCATGAATCGTCTCCAGTCGTGTTTGGTAGAAGCACGTTGAACATTCAACGCAGGCCCTTAAAAACATATGGTGACGAGCCGCACGAAAGCACAAGCGGAAAAATCCCGGAAGCCGCGAAAAGCCCTTATCGGCAAGGCCCTTGCGCGTTTTTCGCGGCTCAGTCCCCGCCGCTCGCCGGAGCCTCCTGGAAACGCTCGCCTATCCATTTCCTGAGGAGAGGGAGTTCGTGGAAAGGGTCGACCGTGTGCTCCTTATGATAACTTTCGAAGCGCAGGGGCAGGCCGCCCGCTTGGAGGAAGACCACCTGCCGCTCGGTGACGGCATAGGGAAGCACGGCATCCTCGTAACCGTGGGTGATGAGCCAGGAGCCTCGGCGAGCGGCCGGGGTGAGATCGCGCAGCAGCGCTTCGGGGTCGTAACAATAACCCGAGATGCCGAGAAAACCGGCGAAGGTTTGCGCCGTGCGCCCGCCCCATTCGAGCGTCATGAGGCAGCCCTGCGAAAAACCGAAGAGGATGATGTCTTCGGTTCGGTAGCCCTGCGCTCCGATCTCCGCGAAGAGCTCATCGAGCCGCTGACGCGACCTCAGGATGCCGGGCCCCTGATCGGGCGGGAGATCGTACCAGCTGAAGCCCGTGTAATAGGCATCAGGCGCCTGCACGAGCAGATACGCGACGTCGCGGAAACCCAGCGCGCGCGGCAGCCAATGAAAACCGGCCGGCGAGTCGCCTCTTCCGTGCAGGACCACGATGAGTTTAGCGCGAGGGCCTGGTTCGACCGCGGGTATCCATTCGCTCCTCAGAGTCTTCGTCTGCATATCTTATCCTCAACATACTCATATCATTACCCAATGTCACTCTTTGCAGGCTCGTTCCCGCTTGCCCTTCCGGACTCGGGCCGCGTAAGGTGGGAAGATGGTCTTAGGCCTCAGACGCATCTTCATCATTTAAGGGAGAAATTGCGATGATTAATAGAGAAGCGAACGCTGTATGGCGCGGCGACGGCAAATCCGGCAAAGGCGAGCTTACGACTCAGAGCAAGGCCTTGAACAGCCTGCCCTACGGTTTCAACTCGCGCTTTGAGAACGGCCCGGGCACCAACCCGGAAGAGCTGATCGGCGCCGCGCACGCCGGATGTTTTTCGATGGCGCTGGCCTTCAAACTCGCGGAGGCGGGTTTCCAGGCCAAGGAAATCAAGACGACCTCACGCGTCTCGCTGGATAAGGAAGGCGCGGGCTTCGCGATCAAGGAAGTGAAACTTACGCTGAACGCGACGATCCCGGAAATCGACGACAGGAAGTTTCAGGAAATCGCCGCCGACGCTAAGGCGAACTGCCCTGTCTCCAAAGTGTTGAACGCCAAAATCAGCCTCGAAGCAAAACTCACGCATTGACGGAAAAGCCTTGCGGGGACTGCAAAAGAAGGGAGCAGCGGCTCCCTTTTTTTGTTACGCTGCCCTATGACGACTCTTCCTTCACCAGCGGCGGTACGCTCATGAAACGCCCCAAAATTCTGGGACTAGCCCTGTTTCTTTCGCTCCTGAGCCCTCCGGCCCGGGCGAGTGAACTGGCGGTTTTGAGTCAAGCGGCGCGCGGAGAAAGCGCGGCGAAAGCTGCAGGGGCGCAGGCTGTGAGTTCTATCCCGGCGCGGCTTGAATATCTGCGTTTGGGTTATCACGCCGATTTTTCGAATGTCGCTATCTGTGTACAGGGATCTTCTGTTTTGAACGGATCGGAGCTGCTGCTCGACGTGAAACTCGCCTATGCCGCCTGGCTGGATGCGAGTGGGCTCGGTGATGCGGAAACCTGGTCGCGGTTAAGTTTCGTCCCGAAGGCGCATTGTGAGGGCCGGGAGTTCTCGGGGATCGTGGTCGTCGGTGAGGATGGAGTGGCTTCGGCGGCGACGGCTGAACAAAGGTTTCTCAAAGCCTCGGCGCATTGCACCAAGTCGGAATCCGAGGCGCGTTGCGTCGGGACGCCGATGACCTTGGGGTTCGGCGGGCCGGGCGGCCTTACGTTCGAATCGACCGTTCCCGGCAAGTGGGAAAACATTCGCAACCTCACGCCGGCTATCCTGCTGCTGAATCCGCATGTGAGCTGGACCTCGCTCGCGACCGACCTCCCTACGGTCGCTCCGGGGCTGGTGCAGGCTTACGAAGAGCTGCGCACTCGGGCCGATCGAGTCGAATACCGGGAGCTGGCAGCGTTCAACGGAGAGCTCAAGGCCCAGCGGGTGATCCTGCGCCGCACCGATCGGGGCATAACGCGGCTGACGCAAGGCTTCCTGAAGAGCAAAAACACGGAGATCCGCCAGGACTATAGACCTGAGCACAGCGCGTTCCATGTGCTTTTGCACGAAGTCGGGCATCAGTTCGGAATGGATCATCTCGAAGCCTCGGGCGTGATGGCGAACACGGCTGAGTATGCTTATCTTACCTTTGACGACACCTTAAACGCGCAGACCCTCGCGCGCCGGGCGCGGGGCGCCGCGGAACATCACAAAACTTGGTAATGCAAAAAAGACGGTTCTCAAGGAGAACCGTCTTCCAGTGCATTGGATCGTTTTAAGAAACCTCTCGTTTTACGAGGCGGCTCTTAGAAACGAGCGTTGAAGAATACGCCTGGGCTGAATACGCTTTCGTCGCCGGCGTTGTCTTCCGAAGTCGTCGTGTAGGCGAGACGGAGACCGATATCATACTGAGGCTGGATCTTGTACTGGAGCAGCGCGACGAATTCAGACGAATCACGGCTGTCCGCGCCGCCGCCGTTCGTGGTCGAAAGGAAGGCGAATTCAGCTGCGAAATCAGGTGTGAACTGCGAGTCGACATGGATACCGAGAACGGTTTCGTCCTTGTCGGTGCTGGCGATGTTCGACCAGTCTTTAGACTGGTAGCTGAGACCGAGTGCGAATGGCGCTATAAAACGGTAACGGCCATGCAGGGCGAACGTTGCAGGCGAGTTATTATAGACTTTCTTGTCGTCTTTGCTTTCAGTGGTATACGCGAGAGTCGCTTCCCAATCATTCTGGTGAGCCGTCGCACCCAGCGTTACGTTGGTGTAGCTGACGTCGTCGCTCGTGTCGCGACCGAGGAGGTTGGCTGCGTCTTTAGCCGCGCCATCGAGATCAACAGAACCCGTCGCTACGTTGACCTGGAGACCCAACGCGAACATCGGGGTCACGTTGAAAGCGATCGATGGAACGATGGTCGTGACCTTGCCGTCGATAGCGTCCTCGTACTTGATGTTCGAATAATCAACGTCGAGGCCGACGACGAACAAAGCGTCCGGCGACCAGTAGCCGGCGACGCCGAGGTCGGTGCCCGTGACGTCTTGATCGGACGCACCGTTCTTGCCTTCGACCTTACCGCTGTCGAAACCGAGGAACGCTTCAAAGCGGCCTTGTTGTTTCACCTGGTAGTTTTGCGAAGGAGAAAAATGCTGAGGACTGCGGAGGAGGAAGTTTTCGAAACCGCCTTCTTCAGCGTGGAGTGCGGGGCAAATCAGGACACCGGTCAGGGCAAGAGCGAATTTCATGGTCTTTTGCATCGAAAGTAACTCCTAGATCGATTCAACAAAAACGAAGGATGAGAAATCAGAAACACCACTATAGACAAAGCCATCCGCGAAAGACAATTCTTTCTCGCAACAAAAACCCCTAGCCGAGACGTTGCGACAGCTTTAGGCCTCATGATAGTGTCCTATTGTATGCAGTCTCCGGCTATAGGCAGAACCCATGAAGAGTTTGACAGCTTGGCTTCCACGTATCGCGACGGCTCCCTTCTGCCCATCGGAAGTGCAGGGTTCGATAGCGATACCCCAGAGCGTTCCCCTTCTCAAACGCCTCGCCCTCTTCCTCGGTCCCGGCCTCATGGTGGCTGTTGGATACATGGATCCCGGCAACTGGGCGACCGACCTGGAGGCGGGCTCGAGGTTCGGTTATGGATTGCTGTTCGTCGTGCTCCTTTCGAGCCTGGCGGGAATGCTGCTGCAGGTCTTGAGCATGAAAGTCGGTCTCGTCACCGGCAAGACTTTGGCTTCGCTCTCCCTCGACCGTTATCCGAAGAAGGTCAATTTCGTTCTCTGGATACTGGCCGAGATCGCCATCATTGCCTGCGACGTGGCCGAAGTGCTGGGGAGCGCGCTCGCCTTCAAACTCCTGCTCGGCGTCTCGCTGAAGGTCGGAATAGCCATCACCGCCCTCGACACGCTCATTATACTGGGATTGAAGGGCAAGGGTTTCCGCAGCGTCGAG
>JASLCY010000428.1 GCA_030151925.1 Oligoflexus sp. | reverse complement strand
TCTTCATGGGATAAAGATTGTAGTCATGGCCTTCGGCATAATCGAGGCCGAGGCGATAGGAATAGGGATTGCTAAGCTGCAGCTCGGAACGGGCAAGATCCGTTTCGAGAGCCTTGAAGGACGTCGGCAGCACGTCGGCCGCCTGCGAGGCGGTCGCTAAAAGCAAACCGAAAGCGATAAGCACCTTGTTCTGGATCAGCATGTTGAACTCCACCCTTGCTGTATTTCTCTTCCTCAGGAGAAGACTCGAAAACCTTCGTGAGCAAGGTTTGCAACCGGTGTGCCATTTTGATGAGAATTGCGATGGCCTTGAAGGGTAGCTGGCTGACCTGCTGAAATCCTTGCCTTTCCCGGCTTTCCTGTCTCGCCGTCGAAAGCGTGGTCCGGCGTCGAGCGTCGATCGCCGTCGACGGCCGCCTAGGCAGTGACAAATTTCTTGTCAGACGATTTCCCGCCTCTTACGCCCGGTAAGGATCGAAAATTATCCATAAGATTATGTTTTTAATAGTAAAAACAGAAAAATCGAGAGCTGCGGAAAGCTGTTGCCATTTGGCATTCGTTCTGCAATTTATCTCGCTAAGTCGACGGCCGGCGGGCTCAACTCATAGAGAGACGTCTCACGATGATTGGTTCCAGCCGCCTCGCATTCCCCGCCTCGCCTATCTTTCACCGTCTGCTTTAGATTTTTGTAACCGATCCCCCGGCATGACCAAATAGAAATGGACAATAGCGATGGACGTCGATTATTGATCGTCTGCTACATCGCGTCTTCCAACGAAATTCGGAGTAAAACGTGCGAAATCTCTCTACCGTGCTCGTATCGCTGGTTCTCTTCGCTGCCGCCTGCTCTCCGAACAAAGCGCCGCAAACCGATTCCCAGGTGCAGATCGTCGACGACTCCCTCGCGGACCTCGACCTCCTCTCGCCCGGTTCCCGATCCTTCTCGGAATTCGAATATACTTCGCCCGCGGTGAAGGATAACGACGTTATCCCGAACGCGAAGGCCGGTTCCATGACCGACGTCCGCGGCCGCATCTATCTTCCCGACGGCCAGGGCCCCTTCCCGCTCGTCGTGTTCCTCCACGGCAACCACGGCACCTGCGGCATCGAAACGGGCGAAGGCAATCCGCGCATCGACGCGAGCGTCGCTTATACGACCACCGGCAAATGCCCGAACGGCTATATCGAATCGCCGAGCTATCGCGGCTACGACGACGCCGGCCGCCTGCTCGCTTCGTACGGCTTCGCCGTCGTCTCCATCAACGCGAACCGCGGCATCACCGGCGGCAACGGCCCATCCTCGGACAGCGGCTTGATCTATGCGCGCGGCAACCTCGTCCTTCGCCATATCGAAGAGCTCGCCCACCTCTCCCGGGGCGACAAGGCTTCGGTGATCTCGTCGCCGGATCTCGACCTCAAAGGCAAGCTCGACCTCACCCGCATCGGCCTCATGGGCCACTCGCGCGGCGGCGAAGGCGTACGTTTCGCCTACAACATCTACACGGACTCGAGCGACTCCGCGAAATGGCAAGCGCGCATTCCCGGCCTTAAATTCAAAGGCATCTTCGAAATCGCTCCGGTGGACATGGGCGCCGGCTCCTCGAAAGTCGAGGCCCACGGCGTCGCCTGGAACGTGCTGATCGGCGGCTGCGACGGCGACGTCTCCGACTTCCAGGGCGTGAATCCATACACCCGCATGCTCTCGAGCATCGACGACGGCTTCCCCAAATCGGTCTTCACCGTGTGGGGCGCGAACCACGATTTCTTCAACACCCAATGGCAAACCTCCGATGCGGGCCACACCTGCATCGGCAGCCAAAAACCGCTCTGGCCGACCGATCTTCCCGAGCTTCCCGAGCAGTACCAGGAACTCGACTCGGCGGCTCGCGCAGGCCTCACCGGCTCGCCGATCCAGATCCATATCGAAGAGCAGCTGATGCTCGCCTTCTTCCGCGCCCACCTCGCGGACGGCAAGAGCCTCAAGCTCGACCATATCTTCGATCCCCAGTACCGTCTGCCCTCGGGCCTCTCCTCGCTCGCTCCGAACAGCCGCGAATACTTCCTCGCGACCGATACCAAGGCCGTCCTGAATACCAAGAGCGTCGCCTCGGACGTCGCGCTCCAGGGCGATATCGCGGTCCAGACGATGAAGGATCACGTTTCCGGCCAGATCTCGCAGATGAGCGAAGCCCTGAATCAATACGGGCTCGCTTCGGGCACGAATTATAAAGCCTTCCTGACCTCGAGCTCTTACATCCGTCCCGCGCTCGTGATCGAAGGCCCCGGCGCCCAAGGCGGCAAGGCCGTCTCGATCCCGCTCTCGGACGTCACGTCAGGTGCCGGCTACTGGACGATCGACCTGTCGCTCGCGAACCGCAAAGCCTGTTATTCCTTCGATAAGGACTTCAACCTCAGCTGTACCCCCGAAGCGCTCGACGACTCGTTCGACGTGGCTCTCGAGCTCGAGGACGGCACCGTGACGAAGGCCGTGAATATCCGCGACTATGTGACGATCGATAACTGGTATTCGAACTACTTCGAGTACAGCGGCACGAATAACGGCGTGGGCGTGACCAATGTCTACTATTCGTTCGTTCCTGTCCTGTATCAGACCGCCCGTTTCGAACTCACCGATTTTGGTGTAAGCTCGGAGCGGATCAAAGGCGTTCGTCTGAGCTTTAAGAGCGGTGCGGATATCTCCCTCATACTGGAATCCATCCACCTGACGAAACGTCCGGCAAATCAATAGTCTAGGGCGCGGGGTTTATGGCGGAAGCGAACGGGAATCTGGTCTTACGGAAAATGCGAACGGACTACTCGGGCCAGGAGCCGGTGCAATACCGGCTCGCCACGGGTGGCGAACCCATCCCTCTCAATCCCTTCATCGGTAAGACCCTGGGCCTGAAGGCCACGGGCCGTATCCTCTGCCTCGGCTGCGGGAAGGCGACCAAACAGAGCTATTCCCAAGGTTATTGCTACGAATGCTCGCAAAGGCTCGCCTGCACCGACATGTGCATCGTGCGCCCCGAGCTTTGCCATTTCGCGAAGGGCACCTGCCGCGAACCGGAGTGGGGCCAGGCGAACTGCATGATCGCCCACACGCTTTACCTCGCCAACTCCTCGGGCCTCAAAGTCGGCATCACGCGAGCGCACCAGCGCCTGACGCGATGGATAGACCAGGGCGCGATCGAGGCGATTCCCGTGATCAATATTCCGAACCGCTTGGATGTCGGGAAACTCGAGGTGCAGCTGAAGGAGCATTTCGCGGATAAAACCAACTGGCGGAACATGCTGAAGGGCGTGCAGGAGCCCGTGGACCTTTATGCGCAGAGGCGCAAGGCCTTGAGCCTTCTCCCGGAGGAGCTCGGCGACGGCCTCGACGATCCGCTCGTCAAGATCCGGTATCCCGTGCTCGAGAACCCGACGAAGATCGTCTCGCTCAATCTCGAGAAGACGCCTCACATCGAAGGCACCCTGCAGGGCATCAAAGGCCAGTACCTGATCTTCGATAACGGCGTGATCAATATCCGGAGCTACGGCGGGTACGAGGTCGCCCTCGAGGCGCCGAACTGAAGCCTGGCGCTACGGATCCGCGCGCATCCTGCCTCTTTACGTCCGCGCCGGCAGGCTGAGGCGCTTGCTGATGGAATACGGCTTCGCTCACTTCGCGTCGAGGTCCTTGAAGCCGTCATCCTCCTTCGGGGCCGCGGGCTTCGGCGCTTCCTTCACGGAGTCGTCGTCGTTGATGAAGTATACTTCTTCTACATTCATGTTCGAGGGGATCTTCTCCACCTTGATGTCCTTGGTGGTCGACGCCTTCTTCGGCGCCGCCGTCACAGCCGGGGCCGTGCCTTCGTCGCTCACCGCGGCCAAGGCTTTTTTATAGGATTCATACGTGGAGGCCGAAGGCGGGTTCTGCCGGATCAGATCCCTGGCGAAGGCCTGGGTCGGGACGTCGAGATCATCGGTGCCCGCGATCAGATACATGTCATTGAGCTCCCCGCGATGCTGAGCGAGGATCTGCAGGATGATGAGCCGGGTCTTGCCGTCCACGACGCGCAGGGCCTGATGCATGATATGGACCGTGCCGTCGGTGTATTCCTTGCGGAAGCGGCGGAAGTAGTTCCGCACGAGGTCGCTGCGGGCATTGCCGATCGCGGCCTTCATGCTCTCGGTATCGATCGAGACGCCCTGCTCGGCGAGCGAGATCAGCGCCTCCATGCGAGTCCAGAACTTCGGCTGCGTGAGTGCTTCATAGAGGATCGCGACGCTGCCTTCGACCTTGGATTTACGCATCTCCTCGACCGCCTTGAAGTGCTGGTAGCTGAAGGGATGGGTAAGCATCGCGCGCCAGGTCGAGGTCTGCTGGGGCGTGATGCTCTTCGGTTGTTCGCTCAGGGCGGGGGCCGGCGTCGGCAGCTTCCAATAAGGGTTGCCGGGAATAGGCACCAGGGGGGCCGTGGCCGGAGCCGCGGCGGCCGGCGCAGAGCCGGCTTCGGCAGCCGTGGACGCCTCGCCCGGAACCGGGACCTCGGCGACCGCGACCTTCGCCGTCGGCTCTTTTTTCGCAGGTTTTGGATGTTCGGCAGGTTCAGCCGCCGGCGCCGGATTCTCCGCGGCCGCGGGCGGGGTCGAACCGCTGTCCATCGAGTCGTCGCCGCTCATGATGTAATAGACGCCCAGGGAGAAGAGCAGAGCCGCTCCCACGCCGATCGTGATGGTCTGCCGTTTATCGAGCTTTTTCACCTCGACGGTGCTGAACATCGCCTGCACGCGCTCGAGGACGGTCCTCCAGGTGACTTTTTCCGGCTCCTTAGGGCCGGAGACGGAGGCATCCATCTGCATCTGGAGGGGTTTCATGCCCGCGAGAGCGTTGTAA
>JASLCY010000038.1 GCA_030151925.1 Oligoflexus sp. | reverse complement strand
CACCGTCTCGTGGATCGATTGCATGGCCAAAGGCAAAAAACGCGGCCGCGGTATCTTCATCCGCGGCAACCACGCGCCCGACGGCCAGGTGAAAAGAGAATATAAGCAGAACGCGGGCCCGCTCCTCACCATCCCCGTCGACGGTCCGAGCTGGCTCTTGAACCGCTTCTCCATCAAAGCGTTCAACCTCGCCTATTATCACAAGCAGCTCACGCATTCGAAACGCGTGAAGCAGAAGTTCGATCCGTTCTTCTATCCGCTCGATGCGGTGGGCAGCTGGAATCGCCTTTACGGGCCGAAGGGCCTCCTCCAATACCAGGCGATCGTTCCGCAGGACAAGGTCGCCGAGCTCACGCAGCTGTTCGACAAGATCGCCGCCTCGGGCCAGGGCTCGTTCCTCGCGGTCCTGAAACGATTCGGCAACGTGCCTTCGCCCGGCATGCTGTCCTTCCCGGCGGAAGGTTATAC
Source organism: Oligoflexus sp. (assembly GCA_030151925.1). Taxonomy (GTDB): domain Bacteria; phylum Bdellovibrionota_B; class Oligoflexia; order Oligoflexales; family Oligoflexaceae; genus Oligoflexus. The sequence continues at coordinate 7,176 of JASLCY010000038.1, read as the reverse complement.
GATCAGCCTCGATTTCAGGAACATCGGCGGCGCCTCCCGTTCGCTCTTCGATGAGCTCGATCAGATCGTGCTCAAGGCCGGCGGTAGACTCTACCCCGCGAAGGACGCGTTGATGTCGCCGGCGAGCTTCCAGGCGTCCTATCCGCAGTGGCGGGAATTCTCCCGTTTTATCGACCCTAAATTTCAATCGATATTCTGGAGCCGAGTGACACAACATGGCCAATAACGAAGATAAGGCTGCCAAGACCAAGAAACCCGTTCACCACGTGATGATCTTCGGCGCGAGTTCCGGGATCGCCATGGAATTCGCCAAGCCGCTGGCCGAGAAGAAGGCGCGTTTCACCCTGGTGGCCCGCGACGAGGAGAAGCTGCGCGATATCAGCGCCGACCTCTACGCGCGGGGCGCGAGCGAAGTCGCGGTCGTGGCCTATAACCTCGACACCCTCGAGGGCAGTTATCAGGGCACGGCGGCCATCATCCAGCAGACCGAAGCTCCCGATACGGTTTTGATCGCCCACAGCATCCTCGGCGACAACGAGCAGCTCCTGAGTTCCCCGAAGAGCATGAACGAGCTCTACAGCGTCAACGTCCTCTCGCCGATCGGCATCCTCATGGCTCTCGAGGGCCCGATGGCCGAGCGGGGCAAAGGCACGATAGCCGTGATCTCGAGCGTGGCGGGCGACAGGGGGCGCGCCTCGAACTTCGCCTACGGCAGCACCAAGGCCGCGATCACCGCCTACACCTCGGGCTTCAGGGCGCGCATGGCGCTCAAGAACGTGCAGGTCCTGACGATCAAACCGGGAATGGTGGCGACGGCGATGACCGACCACCTCCCGCGCTCGCCTTTGATGGCGAATCCGCAGACCGTGGCGCGGGACATCATCCGCGCGATCGGCAAGAAGGCGAACGTACTCTACACGCCCTGGTTCTGGCGCTGGATCATGCAGATCATCGTTCACCTTCCCGAAGCCGTCTTCAAAAAACTCAAATTCTGACCTTCAATGCGGCGCCTCGGGATTGACGACCTGAGGCGAGGCCGCGGACAGGGGCGTTCCGATATTCGGGGCTCCGCCTTCCGCGCCCTCCTCTTCCGGCGCCAAAGCCGAGACATAAGGCAACCAGCGCTGCTCGGCGTATTGCGGCGGGTTCGGGATATTGGGCGTGAACACGTTCACCTTCATCTCGCGGAGCTTGCGCAGGATCTCGATATTGATCGCCTGCTGGACGTCCATGTAGAGGTTGTAGTCCGCGCTCTGCATGATATAGACGACCTCGTATTCCAGCGAGGCCGCGCCCAGGTTCGCGAGATGGGCCCGATCGAATCTGAGGTTCGGCTGCTTTTCGACTATGGCCTTCACCGCCGCCGGTATCGCCGCGATCTTGTCGAGCGGGGTGTTGTATTCGATCGAGAATTTGAAATCGATCCGCCGCTCCTGCATGCGTTTGAAGTTCTGGATATAGCCCTCGATCAGCTTCTTGTTCGGGAAGATGAGCTGCTCGCCCGACAAGGCCCGTACCCGGCTCGTCTTCAGGCCTATCGCCTCCACGGTTCCCGAGCGGTCGTCGATCACGATGAAGTCGCCCACCTCGAAAGGCTGGTCGATCACGATGGTCAAGGACGCGAAGATATCGCCGAGGATGTTCTGCACCGCGAGGGCCACGGCGATGCCGCCGATGCCGAGGCCGGTGACGAGAGCCGTGATGTTCACGCCGAGGTTGTCGAGCAGCAGCAGGAAGAGCACGGTCCAGAGCAGGAACTTCGCCGTGATGTTGATCGCGCTGTAGGTGGCGAGGCTATTTTCCGAGGCTTGGTCTTGATGGTAGCGCTTCGCGAGATAGCGGCTGAGGCCGTAGCCCACGAGTTCGTTGCCCCACAGCGCCGCCTGGAAGAAGGTCGCGACGACGGTCAGCTTATAGAGCAGCGCGATGGCTTTATCGTCGGCGCCCATGATGCGGCTGGCCACATAGAAGCTCACGACAAACAGGAAGACGCCGTGCGTTCGATTGATCATGCGTACAGCGATATCGTCCCAGTGGGTCTCCGTGCGTCGCGCGACAACCGCCAACCTTTTGCTGCATCTACGTTTGACGTAGCTAAGACTCATCCATAGCACAACGGCTATGCAAATTATGATCATCCAATCGAGCACACTCACGCCCAAGTACTGGGCGTTGTTCAAAAACGATCCGGCTCCGCTCATCTTCCCCTCCTCATTCAGGTTTGTCCCGCCCCGATTCTCCCTGCCACGCCTTGGTGAATTCAAGTCTCAATTCAGCGACTTACCCAAGAAGCTCCCCATTTTTCAGTACCCTAGGGCTCTTATTGCGAAATGCTAAAAGGGAAAGCGTTCGTTGAACTGTGAATTTTCGTTAAGGAAGACCGGCGAGTTTTATGAAAGCCGCCTTTCGAGAAAGTTCGGCATGAAGGCCTCGAACCCTTTCCCATCAATACTTTGGCGTTAAAATGATGTGGCGCATAATCGATTCATGCGTAGAAGATTCACAAAGATGAAGAGCGTACGTTCGTGCTCTAACCCTTGGGCCCCATAGCTTTAAACATCGATTGAGCCTGCTTATTCAAGCATCGCACTGCTTTGTTAAGATACTTTTTTCTTTGACCGGAATTCTTCATGTTGCTATGCAGTTCGAAAAAGAGATCAACCTCCATCGCCCAATCCGGATCGTGATCTCGAAGAGAGGACTCAAAGAATGACTCGTCGTACTGCCGCCAAGGCCGCCCTGGGCCTTTTGTTTTCGTCGTCCGCGTATGCTACCGTTTTCGATACCTACGGCCAAAGCGCCGGTACTATCGCCATCGGTAACGCTACGACGGCCGGTGGCACCACGACTTTCGCGGCTTATACCAACCCTGCCCTCCTGATCAACGCCAAGAAGAACGAGATCAGCGTTCAGGCCACCGTCACGCAATTTCACCTGCAAGACATACCGGATGCGCCCGGCAGCAATCTGAGCGCCGATAAAGACAGGCCGTCGAACGCGGACGACCTCACCGGGAACAGCGTGGGCATGAACTTTACGCTCACCGAAGGCCTGCACCTCGGGATCGCGGCCTACATGCCCGCCGGCACCTTCGGCAACATCAAAGGCGTTTCGCCCTATCAGACCACCTATCTCCGCTTTGACGAGGCGCAGGGCAAACCAGCGATCTACAGCGCCGTGGGCATAGAGCTGCCCGCCGGCTTCAGCATCGGTCTGGGCGCTTATTATTCACTCCGGGCGAAGGGCGTAATCCAAATCGCCCTGTCGGCCGATGAGAGTGAAGGCCGCGTCGATCTCAATATGGAACCGGTCATCGCCCCCTATGGCGGCCTCGCCTGGACCTACGGTGGTTATACGCTGGGCGCCTACTATCGTGACGCGCAGAAAACCGACTCGAAGATCGACGCCTCCTTCCAGCTCGTGAACGAAGATTCGACTCTGCCCTTCAACGCCACCACGAGCCTGATTCCGTTCTACGATCCCGCCATGTTCCGCTTCGGAGCCGCTGGGACGTTCGGTGAAACGCAGCTCCTCTTCAGCTTCGAACAAGCCGCCTGGAGCCGTTTCCGCACGCCTCTCGTCGCCTTGAGCGGCAACGACGTGGCCGCGATCTCTTCCGAAGCCGCGCATCGCAGCGCCAACCTTCGCGATACTCAGGCCTATCGCCTCGGTACGATCGTGCCCCTGCACCTCATCGATCATCACGACATCGACTTCAGGGCCGGCCTTGAATTCCATACCTCCGCCAACCGTCCTCACACGAAGAGTCCGGTGGTGGACCCTGCGCGACAAAACGCGGCTTTGGGTCTAGTCTGGAAGCTTCCGGCCGATTCGAAGGAGCGCCGCCTCGGAATCGAAGCCGCTTACCAGTACGCGAATCTTTCAGCCGTCGACCGGGAAAGCGCGAAAGGCACTCCTATCCATCTCGAAGCCGGGCATTCGATTCAAACCTTCGTAGGGGGATTGGATTATGAGCTCTAAGAGTTTCGCCCGCGGTTTCTGCTGCCTCGCAGCCCTGGCCTTCACGCTCACGAGTTGTTGGAGCTCGCCGCGCCGCACGAAGAACACCGAGGATTTCGCTTTTTTCAAGTCGACCGACGCCCAGCAGGCCTGCCTCTCGAACAACCTTTCGCAATGGGAACTCACGGGCGCCTTCCTGCACGACTTTTTCCGCTGCGCCTCCAACAAGAGCGCCGACGGCGGTGAAACGCTCCCCGGCATCCAGGACCTCCTCACCCACCTGAATGCGGATCAACTGCAGAAGCTCCTCGATTTCATGCTGACCGTGGATCCGACCGCGACCACTCACGAAGAACGATACCCTTACCTCCTCGCCGTCACGACCCTGCTCGACCGCGGCCTGCTCGACGGCCAGTCGATGGGCCTGAGCCTTACGACCGAACGACTCTCGACCCTGCAGGACTTCCTCATCACCCTGGACGTGACGCGTTCGCGCGAGATCCTGAGCACCTGGACGCGCAGCGGCCATCTCGCGGAAGTCCTGGACGAGCTCGGCCTGTTCATCAAACAGCTCGACGATAACAGCATCGAAGTCGCCTCACGCGAACTGCTCGCGGGCCATACGGTGCGTCCCGAATTCCTGCCCATGAGCCAGAGCCTGCTGAAGCAGGACGCCTTCTTCCGCAGCGTCAGCGACCTCCTGGAGAAGAGGGGCGCGCGCGTCCTGACCGAAGCCGAGCAGGGCCACTTCCTCGACTCTTATCGGGAGACGACCACGACCGCCGATGCGGAGCCTCTGCATCCGCTCGCGGGTTCGAGCTCACAGGACGTGACTCCGCTCGAGCAGCTGGCGAAGAGGCATCAGGAGTACAGCGCGACCGAACTTTCGCAGCTGAAGGATTTCCTTCTCTCGTTCTGGACCTCCTACCAGGCCTTGGGCGCGGACGAACGAGAGAGCCTCGATTTCCGCCTGAGCCAGGCGATGAACGCGATCAGCAACACCTCAGCGAACGCGATGAAATGGTGGCTCGCCATCCTTCATGACACCAATACGGATTCAGCGGCCGACCTTCAACGCATCACCTACAGTTTCGATGAGCTCCTGCAGGACGGCGGCAACATCTCGCTCGAGGCGATCCGGGCCAAGGCCGGCGCCACCAGGCTGACCAACGACCTGCAGAACCTTATAGCGCACGGCGGCTCGATCAGCGGTTGTCCGGTCTTCGACAAACCGGCTTTGAACGGCGACATGAGCTACGGGCAATTCGCGGCGGCGCTCGATGCGCTGAGCAAACCGAGCGATTCGTGCTCGGGACGCATTCCGCTGATCGCCGCCATCGAACAGCTCACCGCGATCAAGATCGGTTCGCCTTGCGACGGCCGCGGCGTTTGCCTGGAAGAACGCGCGCCGCTGGCGAGCAGCCAGGACCTTTGGGGCGGCGCGGCCGAGATCAGTCCCGATCTCCTGAAGAAGTTCACGCTCGAGAGCCTGAACGCGCTCAGCACGCGCGTCGGCCATGATCCTTACATCCTCTACTCGCTGCGCCTCGCTCATACGCAGGTGACGCCGGAGTTCATGCAGACCCTGACGCAAAGGGTCGCCCAGCAGACGGATTGGAGCCTCGATGGGATCGCGACTTTGGATGACGCGCTCGCGCAGGCTTATCCCGACATCCTCCATACCGATTTCCTCGAACGCCTCTATACCTATCGCACGGAACTGCTGGTGAGCCAGAGCTATCAATTCCACGACCTGGCTCCCGAGGCCGAGCCCGAGATCGATGCGGCGCTCGAGGGCCGTTCGAGCCGCGTGTTCGCCGGCCTTTATCCCGACGGACCGATGGAGCAGGTTTTTGCGAACCATTTTGATATCTCGCGTTTCCCCTTCTCGAGCGACGAACAGGACCTCAAACAATACTTCACGCAGCATCCGAGCGTGTGGAATCGCATGATGATGAAGGCGAAGGAAGCCGACGGCTTCTTCCGCTGGCCGACCCTGGGCGGGCTTTCGGGCGAATCCAGCACGGTGTTCTCGGGGCCCGGCGCCTCGCTGCGCAACTATCTGAGCTTCGACGACCAGAGCGCCCAGCTTGCGGTCGTCAACGCGGCCTCGGCGCATAGGATTTTGAACCCGACGCAGGCGATCCATACTTTCGGCGATGACGATCAAGGTCACGCGGGCTGGTCACATTGGGTCCAGCATTTCGCGAACGGACCGCTCGACGCGAAAGACGTTCCCGCGGCCCTGAGCGTGAAACTGCAGAACTGGCTCGCGAATACCTTCATCCCTACCGTGAGCGATCCGAGCTTCAGGCCGGAGCTGACCGACAACTCTTATGCCCTGGCCGACGGGCTGTCGCGTGATTACTTCGATGTGCAGGACTATACGCCGGCCGAAGCTCGCCTCATCAGCCTCTACTATCTCCAGCAGTATCAGAAGCCGGGCATGAATTTTCCGGGCAGCGCGGACGTCGCCTTCGGCAAGAACTCCGCGCCTAAATCCGATCTCGTCGCTTTCGCCGATCCGATCCGCGGCCTGTTCAACGCTTCGTATCTCGTCAAGGACGACTACGAAGCGCAGTACACGATGTTCGCGAAGTATTTCCCCGACGTGCTGAAGGGCGAGACCAAGGCGAGCGCGCTGAAGAACGCGATCCTGCCCGACTACGCGACCTTCAGCGCCCAGACCGCGGCCTGGGATTTCGCGGAGCAGGCGCAGGTGAACGATCCCTCGCGCCTCGTGAGCGATCACGCTTCGCCGTTCGCGCTGCTCTCGACCTTGAATCTGCTCACCTACTCGAAGCCGCAGACCAAGTTCTATCCGCAGCCGGTCGTCGGTTATAAAGGCAAGCTTTGCCACTCCAAGACCAAGGATCCGGCGAACGCCACGGTCATAGTCGAGGCCGAGACGGGCTGCCCGCTCGATTTCCAGGGCGCGACGGAGGAAGAAGCCTACGGCAAGTTCCGCGAATTCGTGAGTCGCGCCGCGATTCAAACGCTCTGCCCGCTCTTGGCCAGCGACGACTTCGGTCCCCGCATGACCTGGTCGCAGCGCCTCGGGCTGACGCTCGACGATCAAAGCCTCTGCGCGAAACCAGCGCCCTCGGCCTTCACCGTCGACGTGTTCCCCGTCTGGCATTCGGCGCGCGTCTTGAACGACATCTTCACGATGGGCAAAAAAGCCAGCCTGAAACCAGGCCTCGCAGCGCTGCCGAG
>JASLCY010000413.1 GCA_030151925.1 Oligoflexus sp. | reverse complement strand
TGATCGCGATAGCCGGGAGTCGTCGCATCAACGTAAAAACCTGCTCCGGATCCGAAATCATAGGCGTCATGCTCTCCCGGGAGCGAAAGCCCGCGGGGCGAAGTATCCGGGCAGATCACCATCAGACCGGCTTCTTCGAGCCATCTTTGGGCACCGGCTTTCGTAATGAAATTCTCGTCGGTACACGTGAGGCCCGACAGGAAGATCAATGCGCCTTTGGGTTTTTGCGAAGGAGAAAAAGTTGAGAACTTCATTTTCGTCTTCGTCTGGACCGAATCATGCTCCCAGAACTGGGTGAGCCCACCGAACGTTTTATGCGTCTTCAGTAATTTCATCGTTTCCCCCGAGCTTAGCATTCCGACCTAGAAGTTGATGACGGTTCGAATCGATTTTCCTGCATGCATAAGATCGAAGGCTTCGTTGATTCGTTCGAGAGGCAGATTGTGCGTAATGAAAGGATCAAGCTGAATCTCCCCTCGCATCGCCTGCTCGACCATGCCCGGCAATTGCGTGCGCCCCTTGACGCCTCCGAAAGCCGAACCCCTCCAGACACGCCCCGTCACCAGCTGGAACGGTCGCGTCGAGATCTCTTGGCCAGCGCCGGCGACTCCGATGATAATGCTCTCGCCCCAACCTTTGTGACAACACTCGAGAGCGGCCCGCATCACCTTCACGTTGCCGATGCATTCAAAACTAAAGTCGACGCCACCATCCGTCTTATCGACAATAACGTCTTGAATCGGTTTATCGAACTCCAAGGGATTCAAGCACTCGGTCGCGCCCATGTCCTGGGCGAGCTTGAATTTCTCAGGATTAATATCGATCCCAATAATCCGGCTCGCTTTCGCTTGGCGTGCGCCTTGGATCACCGCGAGGCCGATGCCGCCCAAACCAAACACGGCGACCGTATCGCCGGCTTTGACCTTAGCCGTGTTAAATACGGCGCCAATCCCGGTCGTCACTCCACAACCGAGCAAACATACTTTCTCCAGAGGAGCGGCGGGATTGATCTTCGCCAAGGAAATCTCCGGGACGACCGTATACTCGCTGAAAGTACTCGTTCCCATATAGTGATAAACCGGCTTGCCTTGATAAGAGAAGCGGCTCGTCCCATCGGGCATAAGCCCCTTGCCCTGAGTCGCACGAATCTTCTGGCACAGATTGGTCTTGCCAGACTTACAGAATTTGCATTCACGGCACTCCGCCGTGTAGAGCGGGATCACATGATCGCCGGGTTGGAGAGACTGCACGCCTTCACCAACTTCGACTACGACACCGCCTCCTTCGTGGCCCAGCACGGCTGGAAAAATTCCTTCAGGGTCCTCGCCACTCAAGGTGAAAGCATCGGTATGGCACACGCCTGTATGTGTGATTTTCACGAGAACTTCGCCCTTCCGCGGCGGAGCAACGTCGATTTCTACGATTTCTAGTGGTTTGCCAGGCCCAAATGCGACTGCGGCGCGAGATTTCATTTTCTTCTCCCTTGCTGGAATTCCGAAGCCCATGGATTCAGAGCAGAGCTTTTTTAAGTCGCGGCCGACGCTCGTGTCAAGCTCTTGAATCCTCGTGAAATCTCGCTGTGATCGCGAAGAGCCGGCGACAAGGATTTTCTTTTGAGCGTCGAAGAAAAATCTTTTGCCGATTCCCAAAACCAATATTTCATTCTGAGCAAAATTCTCGCCTCAGGCACTGAGCACCGTGAGCACGAGCTCATGAACGCGATGATCACCTTCCAGGAAGCTCATAGGATGCGACGCTCGCCAGAAGAACTTCACCAAAAAGCGCTCACTTTTGTTGGTTACAATTTTATAGCGAACATAAGGTGCACCTCTGTCACATGTCGTCAAACCGGAACATCGACATCGGGAGGACTGAGTAGTTAAGTAGGTGTAGGGAGGAATTTTTATTTTTTCTATATCTCTAAACAAAGGGCTTACGAACCGCTTTATCATGCATACCAACGCTTTTTCGAATACCGAAGTTAGCGAAACATGTCGTAAGTCTCGCTCCTAATGGGATTGAGCCTATGAGCCTTCTATCATCTGACCAGGGAATCTACGTAAGACGGGAAAAGCTCGAGAGGTTCGCCACCTCTCTCTTGTCGTCCTATACGAAAACCCAGGATCAGCCTCTGCCCGAGACGGCCTGTCGCTGGCTTGATCGTCGATACCCGAACCTTGCGGACTCCACTTATTACATCGACCAACCCGCCTTGACTAATTTCTTTTATATCCTCATCTTCGGCTGCCTCGATAAACTTAACCTTGACGATATAAAAGAGCTTCAAAACAAGTGCGCCTTTTGTTCTGCCGAATTTTTTCAAGAAAACGCGTCCGTGGATCCTGACGAGAAAATACGTTGGAGTACTCAAGTTAAAGATAAAATCGACTGACAGAAAGTCCACGAAAGATGAGCTCGGCTGACCATAAGGTCATGCTATACTGTCTCATAAGACTATGGATGAAGGTGGAGACATCGCATGCAACGATGCGGCGAAGAAGACGCGCAAATCATCGTCTTTGGGCAGGTTGAAACCGAGGCGATGCTGGAATTTCTGGTCGCCTCCTCGCCGGTCCTTCGAGAGCACTGGCTCACCCTGCTCAAAGAGAAGGGCGGTCTGAGAGGACTGCGGGAGGACGAGATCACGAAAATGATCCTTCACTGGAACAACTTCTTCACCGTCATGAACAGGTGAGCGCTCCCCGACTTATCATTTCAGGGGAACAAACACGTTGTCCGCGGTATCCGCGGTATTCATCCCCGCCACGATCTTCCACTGCGTAGCCGCATTCATCAGCTCGAGCATACGCGCATCGTTCGTCGCAGCCGAGGGGGCCGTGACCGTGCAGCCTGCTTCCTGACAGCCTTTGGGCGGAGGATTGGCGAACGAGAGGAAATAGAGATAAGGAGCAGCGCCGTGCCGCAGGGCCTGGACCGAATAATAAGCGGGCGTGATCTCGGTATCGCCTATCATCGTGAGCAGCTCGGAGTTGGTGTCCGCTGAGGAAGCCTCGAGGAGGCTCGAGGTCTTGTACCACTCGAAGATCATGCCCTGAGCCTTCAGATCGGTGATAAGCGCGCGGGTCTGCGTCGCGCGGTTCGGCATCTTGGAGGTCTCGCGGCTCCAATAAGGATCGAGCAGCGCCACGCGCTTCGGAACGAGAGCGGAGCTGATCTTACCTTGTTTGGCTGCTTCCGCCGCCTTTGCCGCAAGCCTCGTAACGAGTTGGTTGCCGAGGGAATGGCCGGCGAGACGGATGTTCGGGCCTTGATAATCCTTCAGGGCTTCCTGATAGGTCGCGAACAGGATATCAGCCATATTCCCCGAAGGCACGCCGGTCGAGACAGCCTTGCCGTCACAATTCTTCCAGGTGACCGGCTCGTCCTCCCAGATCTTGTTTTCCGCATCGTTGACGATCAACTCGTCGGAGAACTGGTTCCAATAGAAAATCCCGATATTCCAGCCCGCATCGATCCAGGCGTCGGCCTCGTCGACCTTAGGCCCATAGATCGGGTCGGCCTTGCTGTAGTTGAAGGTCGCGCGTTTGCCGAGGTTGTGGCTCCCCGCCTGCCAACCGTGGACATAGATCACCGTGGGTTTGGTGGGATCATAGAAAGAGCTTTTGGTCGCGGCGGAAGCTTTCTGGGCCAGATCCCCTTTGCCGAACCAGTAAAGGCCGTAATCCAGCGTGCGGCAATCGAACTCGCGCGGCGAAACGGTCTGCGCGGCCGGGCGCGTATCGGGCTCGCTGGAGGCGACTTTTTCATTCGTCGAATTCGCGGCGCCGGTTGCTACGGAATCCGCAGCCGACGACTTTTGCGCAGGGCTTCCCGGCGTCGCGCTTTTCTTGTTGCAACCCACCAGGACGGATGCGAGAAGGCCTGCGGCCAGAGCTATGTGAGGGCGTGGACTCAGAATCATGACGAGACCTTAAACTTGGGAATAGATCCCCGCTTATCGGCTTTTTTCCTAAAGACCTGAGTTGGTTGTTTATGAACAAAACGGCGAGACGGGAATCATATCAATAAAAAAGGCAGCTGAGCGCTGCCTCATATTCCCGATAAATCCGATATTCCGAGGTTTTTTCGCCGGCTCAAAGGCCGGAATCCCGAGCGAGCGACTTCAGGAGCTTGATTTCCTCCAGCATCCTGCCGGCTCCTCTGACCGTGGCGCCTCGCGGATTGTCGGCAAGGACTACGGGGATGCCGAGTGAACTTTCGATCAGGCGATCCAGGTTCTTCAGCATGGACCCGCCGCCCGTCAGCACGATCCCACGATCGACGAGATCGCCCGAAAGCATGGGCGGAGTATTCTCGAAGGCCCGCTTCACGGTGCGGATGATTTCCGTGATCGGACCGTTGATGGCCTCCATGACCTGCGACTGGCGGGCGACGCGCGTCTGCGGAAGACGGGTCGCCACGTCGGTTCCCTTGATGACCACAGGTTCGTCGGACAGGCTATCGACATCGCAGAGGACTGACTTCAGGTTCTCGACCGTACGTTCGCCCACATGCAGCTCATGATGATGCCGGAAGTAGCTGACGAGAGCCTCGGTGATGGCGTCGCCTCCGACGCGGATCGCTTCGGAATGGACGATGCCGCCGAGCGAGAACACGACGACTTCCGTGATGCCGCTGCCGATATCGACGACCATATTGGCGATGCTCTCCGATATATCGATATTTGCGCCGATCGCCGCGGCTACGGGCTCTTCGATGATGGTTACGGAAGCGGCCCGGATCGAATTCGCCGCGTCGCGGACGGCCCTCTTCTCAATGTCGGAGATAAGATAGGGGGCGCCGATCAGTATGTTGGGCTTCATAAGGGGACGGCAGATCTTGGTGAGGCGAGTGATCTCCTTCAGCATCGTCTTGGTCGCTTCGAGATGATCGATCACTCCGTTGCGCATCGGCCTGACGGTGACGACGCCGATGGGTTCCTTGCCGCGTATCTGATCCGCGGATTCACCGATGGCGATAGGAGCGCGGCCTGACTTTTGATTCCGAAAGCACACGACGCTCGGCTCGGCGAAGACCAGGCCTTCTGATTTGACGAAAACGGACGTGCGCGAGGTTCCCAGATCTATGGCGACATCCGCAGATCTGAATAGGTTGAAGAACATGAGGGTATGCCTCCGCTGATTCATAAGGGTAAGCGCATGCGTGGCCAAGACCTAGCTTAACATGGTTGCTAGGATAATGAAGCCTGCAGCGCCGACCTTCTCATCATTCTTCGTGGGGTCTGTTAATCTGGCAGCAAGTCTTTAACGTTCATCTTAAAGACTTTCGCGAGTCGATGGAGAGTATGGAGGCTTGGCTGATATTTTCCCGATTCCAAGCGCTGGTAATAACGCAGCGTGAAACCTGCCTTTTCCAGCATATCGGCCTGGGTCCAGCCACGCTCGTTCCGAGCGTTTTTGATATTCTGGGCTAATCCATTAAGTAATTTTTCGTATGGCATCGTCATAAGCCGAGTATCGGCGGGTTACTTCAATCTGGAATACGACCTAATTAGGTCGTATAATGAGCCCGTAAGCCGGGAATGAACGCTTGTTTATTAAGTAAAAACATATAGTTACAAAATACGAACCACTTGGCACCGGACTGGTTTGGCGGCTGGCATGAGATAACGAAACGGGCATTTTTGAAAATCTGGGGGCACGGTGACACGTAGAATTCTGTTAGTCGAGGACTCTGAGGACAATACTTACCTCATCAGTCGTATCCTAAGCCTGCAAGGACATATGGTGACGTGTGCGGGAAACAAGCAGCCGATCATCGCCTGCACCGCGATGATCGGAGAATATGAGAAAGAGTTCCTGAAGGACTCCGGTTTCACGGACGTTTTTGTCAAACCCTTCCGGTTCCACGAGCTGCTCGCGAAGATAGACTCGCTCACCTCTTAAAGAGAGCTTCCACCTCTTGTTTGATCGCGTCAGCCTTTTTCCTCATGTCCTCGAAGAAGTAAGATAGGCCGAGGAACGCCCCCTCGTCTTCCGCCGCCTCACCGTTGTGGCCGCGAAAGAGATAATTCATGGCGGCGAGTTTCAACTCCAAGACCCATATCTCCCCGCATACTTTCATCTGCCTGTCTCTCATGTCTTCATCGGACTTGATCATCGATCAGCCTCCGCTCAGCGTTCGCCCCATTCATAGCTCGCCGCCGGGCCGAACACGACAGACATTTTGCTCTCAATAAAATTCGATCGCGCCCAGCTCCTCGGCGTTCTTGAGCCAACTCAGGGTCCGCTCCTCGCGAGAACGCTGATCCACGTATTGGGGCGGGATCGCTCCGGTCTCAACCATGGCCGAGAGCTCTGTCTGCCCTTCAATCGCCGCTCTTTGCAAGGAGGCCCGCACCGTCTCGCGATGAAGCCTGATCGCGGGAGCCGTAGGCGCTTCGCCCGGATTTCCGATCCGATCCGGATCGATGCAGGATGAAACGTCGGCGGCCGCATCCATGCGCGGCGACAGCGAACCCATTCCAAAGACGGAACGGAGCGTCGCAGCTATGGACGAATGCTCGAGGACGGTGGAGCAGACGGCGCCGCGCTTCACCGTCGGGCCTATCACCAGGCTCGGAACGCGGATACCGAGCTGCCGGTAATCAGGATTCGCGTCAACGCACTGCGGCGGCGGCACGTGATCATAGAAGCCGCCGTGCTCATCATAAGTCACGATAAGGAGGCTGCGCGACCACTGGGGACTGGCGGCGAGGGCCTTGTAAACGCTGGCGATCAAAGCCTGGCCGAGGGCCACGTCATGGCTCGGATGATCGTCGTTCGTCTGGAAATCGGGATCGATCAGACTGAAGGAAGGCAGGGTCCCGGCCTTGGCGTCGGCAAAGAACCGGTCGATGGGTTTCATGGGATTGACGCCTTGCAGCACCTTCTTCAGATACATGCCGGTATAGGTTCCCACCAGCCCCGCGTGATAGTTGAATCCGTTTTTTCCGACGAGCGGGAGTTTATCCCAGATCGTCGGAGGCGGATTGAGATAAGGGCGGTTGCTCTTGAGCCCGGCGGCATTCGTCGCGTGGATGATCGCCCGATTGGGCCAGGTGGGGCCGAGCAGACCCGAGAACCAATGATCGCAGAGGGTGAAGTTATCCGCGAGCCAGTAGGAGAAAGGCAGGGTCCGACGATCGAAGTAACCCATCACCTCATGCTCGAAAGAACCCTGATGAGAAAGGATGAAGCCGTCGTTGGCGCCGCCGTTCCATTGCGCATGGCACGAGCTCCATTCATGGGGCGGATCGGATTGGATGCCGCTGGCGAGAGGATAAGGACTGATCCGCCTGCCCTTCGAATCGATATTGTATTCATCGCCCGTCAGCCCATCGACGAGGCCGGCCCCTGGATAAGCCGGGTCAGCGTTCGCAGCGCCGAAATAATGGTCGAAGGAACGGTTCTCCATGACGAGCACCACGACGGTATCGATTCCGCTGAAAAGTTGTTCGGGCGTCATGGGTTCGTTCAGGATCTGCCCAAAAGCATGACCTGCCTGAACCAGTTCCGAGCCAGCCGCCGTCATGGCAAGGCCAGCGCCGATTTTTATCACCTCACGACGGCTCTTCTGATTCGAAGGGGGCTCACGATCCATGCGCATCTCCCTGGAGATCCATTTCTTATAAGCATATCCGGTTTTCGGTACACGAAGGTAGGCTCGGATTGATAAGGAATAGTAAATTCGCTGAGAATTTACCACAGCGCTCTCCTACCAAAGAGCGACTAGCGCTTAGACGCGCTGGACTTTGAGGGTAATAAGGAGAGTCGTGCCCTTCCCGACCTCGCTTTGGGCTATGACCACATCGCCGCCGAGCCTGCGGGCCAACTTGCGGGCGACGGTCAAACCTATGCCCGCTCCTCCGAAGTCTCGGGTGAGGCTGTCCTGGACTTGGCGGAAGGGATCGAAGACGCGCAGGCGATCGCCTAAAGCGATGCCTATGCCGGTATCCCGGACTTCGATCTTCAGGATATCGATAGGCGGCTTAGGTCCGCTCTCGAGGTCGACGGTGATATCGACCCGGCCGGCCGCCGTGAACTTGATCGCATTGCCGACGACGTTGGCGAAGATCCTGACGACCATCGCCTCATCGCTCGCGACTAGCCGAGGCACGCTCTCGGCGAACGAGAGGGATAAGGATAAACCCTTGAAGACCGCCAGCGGACGAAGCTCTTCGACTTTGCCGCCGAGCGCTTCCTGCAGGCGCATGGGCGCAAGATAAGGTTGATGTTCGCTGAAGTCGTCCTCGGTCAGGGTCAGGATCTGGTCGACCGTTTCCATGAGTTTATGAGCATTGACATGCACCCGCTCGACGGCTTGTGCGCTATCCGCGTTCAGGCTTTCGTCCGTTTCCAAGAGGTTGGTGAACCCGATGATGCTCGTCAGAGGCGTCCTGAGCTCGTGGCTGACGTTCGCCAGGAACAGGGATTTTGCCCGGCTCACGGCCTCCACGCTTTCGCGATCGGCCTCGGCCTTGATCCGGCCTTGCCTCTCGGTTTCGGCCCTTCTCCTGAGAACCAGGATGATGCCCAGCATCACGAGTATCGTCATCATGCCTGGAAAAACGAGCGGGACGGTGATCCCCTTCCCTACGAGATAAGCCGTGGCGCCGAGGACGGCAGGGCCGTAGAACCAGAGATAATAGGCCTTGTCGAAGGTCATGCCGACCGCGAGCACCGTGATATAGCTGCCGATGATCCAATTCAGATCCCCGGGATTGCCGCTGAAGAGGTAAAAGAAATGGCCG
>JASLCY010000387.1 GCA_030151925.1 Oligoflexus sp. | reverse complement strand
TGCAGCCTCACCTTCTCCAGCGTGAAGGCCGGGAGATCGACCGTCAGAGGAGGATTGCGCAGCAGGTCCATCGCCTTGGTCAGCGCCTCGGGATCCTTGGGCTCACTCTCGGGCTCGGTTTTGCTCGGCCCCGGCTTCAGGTTGAAATCACCCGTGATGCCGCTGAACCGCGCCTCGCGGATCTCGAGGCGTTTATGGAGCAGAGGCCAGAAGGCATAGCCGAGAGCCAGCTCTTCGATCCGCATCGCGCCTTCGATTTCAGGCGGCCGCCGGACCTTGACGTCGAGGCCCTGCAAATGAACGCCGGCGAAGAGGTCGAGGCTCAGCGACCGAACCTCGAGGTCGACGCCTTGCTGCTTGAGAGGCTCCTTCAGCGAATGCACTATCTTTTGCTGCATCGCCGGGGACTTGAGTATGAAATACACGGATATCAGCAGGAGAAGGCCTAAAAGGAGAAGGCCTGAAATCACCCCGACCAGAATTCGAAACCAAGTCCGTCGCCACATAGCCATCCCGTAAATGCGTTAGCGTGTTGCCCCTGCGTTGATCCAGTCCTTGAGCTTGGCAAGGTTGCCGGTCGTGATGCAGGCGTTGACCGGTGATCCGGTGTGAAGCAGGGTCGCGCAGCCGCTCAGTGCCGTCCCGCTGTCGAGGACGGCCGTAAGCACGGAGGCCGAAGCGTCGCCGCCTTTGATGAAATTGTAATCGGCGCAGCCCGACTTCGCGTTGTAGACGACCCATTCCGGATAATCGCCGGCCTTCTTGCCAAAGAGACCTGTGTAGAAGGAGTCCTGGGTTTGGAGGTCAGGGCCGCCCACGGTCTTGGTGTCTTCGCCGCCGCCGTGGCAAGACCCGCATTGTCCGGAGAAGACCTTGGTCCAGAGCTCATCGTAGCTCGCGGTCTCCACCGCGGCTTGGCTCGAGCAGCTTCCCGCAGCGGGCGTATCGTTCGAACTCGAACTGCCGCCGCAAGATTCAAGGATGAGAATAAATGCACTCACAAGAAAAGAAGCGACGAACCAACTGCCTTTACGTACCGTCATATCGAGACCTCAATAACAAGAGTGACTGAAACGACAGTCTAAGAAAAACGCCACGCAAAGTAAAGACTTAGCTCTGCTCGGCCCCACAGCTGTGCGCTGATCGATGAACCAGTGATCGAAGGCGGATGAAGCTTTTTCGAGAGGCAAGTGTAAGCTGAGAAGTTTGATTGATTTTCGGGCTCTGCCAGATTACTGTGAAATGCTATATCTACGAAGATGTCAGAGACGCGATTATTGAGCATTGAGGTTAGTTCATGAAGAATAAGCAGAATTTTTTCGCCGACAATCCCGATATCAGCTTCCACCTCAGCGACAAACGCATGAGCCAACTCTTCGACTGGATGTCGGAAGAGGAAAAGGCGGCGGTCGGCGCGACCAGCGCTGAAGAATACAAGAAGAACTGGTTCGACATCCTGGAAGTCGTCGGCGAGTACACCGGTTCGACCCTGGCGTCCAACGCTCAAAAAGTCGCGAGAGAAGACCTGAAACTCGAAAAAGGCGAAGTGATCTTTCCCCCGACCATCAAGGAGAACGTCCGCGTCTTCGGCGAGATCGGCGGCCCGGCGATGTCCGTCCGCACGGAGTTCGGCGGCATGGAAGCGCCCCTCTCCTTCGAGCTCGCGGCGCTCGAGATGATCTATCGCGCCTGCCCTTCGACCGCCCTCAGCATCTGCTGGTACGGTTCGATCGCCAATATCATCGATCTCTTCGCCTCGCAGGAGCTCAAGGAAGAGTGGATCCCTAAGATCGCGACCGGCGAATACTCCGGCTCGATGTCCCTGACGGAGCCGGACATCGGTTCCGACCTCGCGGGCATGCGTTCTTACGCCGATCCGCAACCCGACGGGAGCCACCGCCTCTTCGGCAACAAGCAGTTCATCTCGAACGGCTGCGGCGACCTCAGCCTCGTGCTCGCGCACAACCGCAAGGGCTCGAACAGCCTCAAGACCCTGAACCTCTACCTCGTTCCGCGTCGCCTCAACGGCAAGTTCAATTTCGAAGTGAGCAAGATCGAAGAGAAGCCAGGCCTCCACGGCTCGGCTACCTGCGCTTTGAAATTCGATAACTCGGTAGCCTACCTCATCGGCAAGGACGGCGAAGGCTTCAAATACATGGCTCACCTCATGAACGAAGCGCGCCTCGCCGTGGGCTTCCAATCGCTCGGCCTCATGGAGGCGAGCTATCGCCTGGCGTACAACTACGCCCAGCAGCGTGAGAGCTGGGGCAAACCCATCGCGAAGCACGAGATGATCGCCGAGCGCCTCTACGATATGGAAACCGAGCTCCGCGCGTTCCGCAGCCTCTGCTACCGCGCGGCGCATTACGCCTCGCTCATCGCCCTCGGCGACCGTCGCCTCGCGGAGGAATCGACTTCCCCCGAGCGCCGCAACGAGATCTCGCGCAAGCTCCGTTACTACAAACAAAAACTCCGCCAGTGGACCCCGCTCGTCAAGTGGTGGGGCGGTGAGCGCGCCTACGTCTTCGCCCGTAACGCGGTCCAGATCCACGGCGGCTACGG
>JASLCY010000378.1 GCA_030151925.1 Oligoflexus sp. | reverse complement strand
GCCCGCCTCAACCTCACGTATCCAGGCCGTTCTTTCGTGCAGGAGGCGAACCTCGATTCCCATCCTTTCCTGAATTCTTCGTTAACGCTCGCCGATCAGTTCACCCATTTGACCGAAGTGCGCTTCGCCGATGAGGAGACCGCGGAGAGGCAGTTGAAGGAGTGGTACGCCGCGGGGACTATCATCTTCGCCGAGCCCAACTATCAAAGGGCCCTGCAGGGCGATACCGAAGACACCATCATCAAGAATTTCAAGGACAACCCGACGACGCCCTGGATCGACCAGGTGAACCTCGTCGGCGCCATGGAGAAGATCGCTCCGGTCGGCAACAAGATCGAGCCGCTGGTCGCGGTGATGGATTCGGGCGTGGACGTGCAGCACCCGAATCTGAAAGACGCGATCTTCGTGAATGAGCAGGGCGAGAACAAGCAGTGCAAGGACGATATCTACGGCTGCAACACCACGGTGGCGGAGAAGGACGATCTCGGCGACGGCAACGTTTATCCGACCGGGACTTCAGGCTACGGCGAAACCTGCCCCGTCGCGCTCGGGCAATGCGAGCACGGGACTCACGTCTCGGGTTTGATCGCGGCGCGTAATTCCACTGATTTCACCGGCATGTGCCCTTATTGTAAGATCCTGGTGGTGAAGGTCGTGGAGGTCGACGAGAGCAACGGGTCGGAATCGTTCCCGATCAAGGACTCCTCCATCCTCGCCGGCCTCGCCTACATCTCCGGCTTTAAAAACGGAGGCGAGCCGCTGGTGCGCGTGATCAACGCGTCGTTCGGCAAGTTCGAAAGCTCGCGTTCGGTCGAACTCTTCATCAAGGCGCTGAAGACCTTCGGGCGCGGCACGCTCATGGTCGCCGCCGCGGGCAACGAGGATACGATGAAAAGGCAGTATCCCGCGGGCTTCGATGACGTGCTCGCGGTCGCGAACGTGCAGAGCGACCTCGATCATCCCTACAAGAGCCCGTCGTCGAACTTCGGCATGTGGGTGGATATCGCGGCGCCCGGCGACGGCAACTGCGCGACCGGCACCGGCATCCTTTCCACCGTTCCCGGCGGCGGCGCGGAGTGCCGGACCGGAACGTCGATGGCTTCGCCCGTGGTCGCGGGCATAGCCGGCCTGGTCCTGTCGCAGGAACCGAACCTCACGGCGACCGAACTCGAACAACGCCTGATCGAGACCGCGGATCCGACCCGCCTTTATCTCGATGGCAATAACAACGCCTACAGGCCGAATATCAAAGGCGCAGGCCTCGTTCCGCTCCTGGGGGCCGGCGTGGTCAACGCCGCGGTCGCCATCGATCCGAGCACGGATAAAACCCCGGTGCTGTCGGCGGACAGGCCGGACGCCGTGCGAGCGGGCTGCGGCGTGGTCGGGGGCAGGGGGCTCGGCCTCGCGCCTTGGCTTCTCCTCATGTTGCCTCTGGTAATCTTCGGCTTTAGGGCCTTATCTCGTGCCAATCATGATTTTGAGGTGAAATAGCGTGGATATTCAAGCTCGAGTGGAAGCGGCGGCGGATTCAACGAAACACATACTCGCCGCGATAGGGGAACGCGTTGTCGGTCAGCGCGTGGTCGTCGAACGCCTCCTGATGGGGCTCATCGGCCAGGGGCACATCCTGCTCGAAGGCCTGCCGGGCCTCGCGAAAACCACGGCGGTCAAAGCTCTCGGCGAAGTCTCCGACCTCGAGGTGCATCGGGTGCAGTTCACGCCCGACCTCCTGCCGGCGGATGTGGTCGGGACCCAGATCTTCGATCCGCGCCTCGCTGAATTCAAAGTGAAGAAGGGCCCCATATTCACGAACCTCCTGATCGCGGACGAGATCAACCGCGCGCCGGCGAAAGTCCAGTCGGCGCTCCTCGAGGCGATGCAGGAGCGGCAGGTGACGATAGCCGACGATACCTATCCCTTGCCGAATCCCTTCCTGGTCCTCGCCACGCAGAACCCGATCGAGCAGGAGGGAACCTATCCGCTGCCCGAAGCGCAGCTCGATCGTTTCTTCTTTAAGCTCAAGGTCGATTACACGACGCCGGAAGAAGAGCTCCTCATCGTTCAACGCATGTCCGGCGCCGAGCCGGCTCCCCTGCACCGGGTCCTCGATCGTTCGCGCCTCAAGGACCTGCAGGACCTCGCGCTCGAGATCCACGTCGCGGAGAACATCCGTCGCTACATCATCGACATCGTCTTCGCCACGCGCCGTCCCGAGGCCTATAAACTCTCGAAGCTGCAAGGGCTTATCCGCGTCGGCTCGAGCCCGCGCGCCTCGATCAACCTCGAACGCGCCGCGCGCCTCAACGCCCTGTTCCAAGGCCGCGGCTACGTGATTCCCCAGGACGTGAAGGACATCGCCGAAGACGTGCTTCGTCATCGCATCATCCCGAGCTTCGAGGCGGAAGCCGAGAACGTGACGACGGAAGCGATGATCGCGATGATCCTCGCGCAAATCCCCGTGCCTTGAGGAACACTATGGATCCGCGTCCTCCGCATGGTGTCTTCGATCTAGCGCCTTCGGCCACGCTGGGCCTCACCCGCGGGCTGGTGATCGTCGCGCTGGTCGTCTTCGCCTTGCTCGCGCTCCTCCTCGTCTACCTCAAATGGCGGCAAAAGAAGGCGCCTAAGGCCGCGAGCGCGCCCAGGCTTTCCCCCTGGGAAGAACTCGCGCAGAAACTTGCTCAGGCCGAGGCTCAAGGCGCTGACGCTCAAGGCATTGAAATCCTCAACCATTCTCTCAGGCGCGGGCTTGAGCTTCGCCATCCCGCGCCGTTTACGGCCCTTACATCCGCGGAAATACTGGCGTATCTGAAGCAGCACGAGCCGTTCTCATCTGATTTTCAGGCCCAATGTGCAGAATTCCTAAAGCTGGCGGATCGCGTTCTCTTCGCCGCTAGGCCTTGCGATCCAAATGAATTCGAACACTGGCGTTTCAAGGTGAAAGAGTGGATCGAAGCACTCCAGAGCGAGAGGGCCCTCTGATGCGATACGGACTGAGATACGCGGCGCTCGTCCTCCTGTTCATGATCGCCATGCGTCCGCAGATGGCTCTCGCTCGAGGCCTCCTGGAAAGGATCGACCAGAAGTTGTTCGGCCGCAGCCCGGAATTAGCCGCGGCTTACGACGCCTACGATGCCGGCCGGTACGAAGAGGCTTTAAGAGGCTTCCAGGCTTATGCCAACACTCATACGAGCGTCCCCGAGCATCTTTATAACGCCGGCGTCGCGGCTTATAAAGCCGGCAAGGCCGATGAAGCGATGCGGTTCTTCGAGCAGGCGGTTCCGGAAGCCAGGCCCGCGATCAAAGCCGAAGCGCTGGCGAACGAGGCGCTGATCGACATCGCGAAGAAGGATCTCGAGGCCGCGCGTGATAAACTGAAGAACGCCCTGGCCTACGATAACGATAATAAGGCGATAGCGGAGAACCTCGCGTGGGTCGAGGAGCAGCTCCAGCATAAGGATCCCGAGCAGCAGCGGCAGAAGCAGAACCAGCAGCAGAGTAAGCAGGACCAGCAGACAGCGCAGCAGCAGGGCCAGCAGGATCGGAAAGACCAAAAGCAGCAGGGCCAGTCGCAGGAGCAGAAGAACGCGCAGCAGGATCAAAAGCAGCAGGCCGCGCAGGATCAGCAAAACAAACAGGGCGCTCAGGACCAGAAATCCGCTGAGCAGAAATCCGCGCAGCAGAATCAGGATCAACGGAACGCGCAGCAGAGCCAGCAAAACCAGCAAGGCGCTCAGGACCAGAAATCCGGCGAACAGAAGACGGCGGAGCAGAAATCCGGGGAAGAGCAGAAGGCCGGCGCGGGCCAGAAGTCGGACGACAAAAAACCAAAGGGCCAGGAACAGGCTTCCTACAGCGCCCTCGATCCGAAGCAGCGGGACGATCAACAGAGAGGCCAACCGAAGGCGGACGGCTACCTCACCCAGGAAGATTTGAAACAGCAGGAGGCCGAACGGCTCCTGCGATCGGTCGAAGATAAGATCGGACGCTATCCTTTGACCGATACCGAGGCGACAGGCAAAAGAGGCAATGATGATAAGAATTGGTAAGAGCTTCCTTTTCCTTCTGATCTCTCTCCTCGCTCTCCCGGCGTGGGCGGGCGTCCTCACGGGCGAACTCGATAAAAACGAGGGTTCGCTCGAGGACCAGTTCGTCTATACCCTGACCGTGCAGGGCAGCTTCGACGACGATCCCGTCTTCCCCGACGTCCCGGGGCTCGAGGTCCACGGCGCGGGCAAAAGCCAGAACATCTCGATCATCAACGGCAAGTACTCGCGCGAGGTCCAGCTCCAGTTCATCATCAATCCGACCAAGGAAGGCACCTACAACATCCCGCCCATCCACGCGAAGGTCGATGGCAAGGACATGCAGACCCTCCCGCTCGAGTTCAAGGTGACGAAGGGCGGCGGGGCGAGCGCGGCCGGCGGCCCGGCGGGAGCGAACGATGCCGCGATTTTCATCGAACGCGAATTCTCGAAGACGTCGGCCTACGTCGGCGAGGCGATCGGCGTGAAGATCAAGGTCTACAACCGCGTGAAGGTGGTAGGGGCGGAACCCGACTTCAAGTATCCCGCCGGCTTCCAGGTGAAATCGATCGAAGGGCAGAAGAACTACACCGCGATGCACGGCGGCAACGAATATAACGTCACCGAGATCGACGCCATCCTCATTCCGAACCAGCCCGGCGAATTCAAGGTCGAACCCGCGCTCCTCAATGCCCGCATCGCCGTGAGCCGCCGGCAGAGGTCCCGTTCGTTCTTCGACGACCTCATGGGGCAGACCGAGCTCCAGGAGAAACGCCTGCGCAGCGAAGAGGCGACGCTGAAGATCCTGCCTTTGCCCCTCGAGGGCCGCCGCAAGGATTTCTCCGGCCTGATCGGCGATTTCACCGTCAGCGCCGACCTCGATCCGCGCGGCGTGAACGCCGGCGATACGATGAACCTCAGCCTCACCGTGCAAGGGCGCGGCCTGGCCGCGGGCATGTCGGAGCCGGCTTTGCCCTTCGGTCCGAACGTGGCGAAAGTCTACAAGGATAAACCGGATTACCATGAGGAGCTCGACGGCGCCAAGGGCGTGACCTCGCAGAGGACCTTCAAATACGCCGTCGTTCCCAATAATCCCGGTAAAAAGAATCTCGGCAAGGTCGTCATCCAGACCTTCAGCCCCAGCAAAGGCCGTTACGAGGACCTCACCGCCGATCTCGGCGAGGTGGACGTCGGCGGCACGGCGACCCCGGCTCCGGTCGCGGCGGCTCCGACGTCCGATACCAAGGGGCAGGAGACCGCCGTCGCGCCGGCCGCTCCGAAACCCGAGCAGCGCAGCGTCGAAACCATCGCCAAGGATCTGGTCGAACCTCACCTGGGCGCGCGCCTCGAAGGTCGCGACGATATCTCGCCGGCGGAATGGGCCCTGAGCGGGCTGGCCTTGGTCGTCGGTTTCGGTGGAGTGGGCGGTGCGGTCTATCGCTCGCGCGGCCAGTCGGACGACGAACGGAAGCTGCGGCTCGCCAAAGCTTCGAAGGCCTATAAACTCGCGAGGAAACAGCTCGAAGCCGCGAACCAATGCATCGCGCGGCAAGAGGTGGCGAAGGCCCTGCCGATGGCCCAATCGTGCCTCAAGGAATACGTGGGCGCGAAATTCGGCGTGACCGGCGCCGCGATCACCCTCAAGGACATCGAAGGCCTCCTCCGCAGCCGCGACGTGAACCGCGATACCTTGCAAGACCTGCGTGAAGCATGGAGCGGACTCGATCAGATGATCTACGCGCCGCCCCTCGGCATGAATCCGACGCGCGGTGAAGAACTCCTCGTCAAGACCCGTAAAGTCCTCGAGCAGATGGAGCGCCAATGCTAAGACGCAGCCTACTCCTCATCCTCTCCTGCCTGACGTTCCTTCCGGCCCTGTCCGCGGCGACGCTGAAGGATGCCGAGGCCGCTTATCAAGCCGGGAACTATAAAGAAGCGGCCGCGGACTATCTTGATATCGTTCGGCAAAACCCGCCTAATGCCAGCGTTTTCCATAACCTGGGCCTGGCTTACGACAGGGATAAGGCCCTCGGCCCGGCGATCGCCGCTTACCTGCGCGCGGCCCAGCTGCAGCCCCGTGAAGCCGATTTCCAATACAACCTGCGTTTCCTCCTGGGCGAAGCGCAGGACAAGCTCGATGTGAGTTTCCCGCGTCCCTTCCCGGCGAATCTTCTCGCCGACCAGTGGCTCTCGGCACGCGAGCTCTACTATCTCACCCTCGCGCTGTTCCTGCTCCTGTGCGCGGCCCTCTCGATCGCGGTGCTAAAAAAGAATTTACGTTCACTCACCATCACCGGCAGCCTGGGCCTCGGGCTACTCGTTTTGTATGGAGCGGGCAGTTTTTTCTATAAGCAAAGCCTCGCCCGCGACCAGGGTGCGGTGGCGTCTCCCACGCTCTCGGCTTACTCGGGCCCGAGCCAATCCATTGTCATATTCGAACTCCACGAAGGCGCGCCCTTTCAAATTCTTGAAACCAGCGGCGACTGGGTGAAGATAGAGCTCTCCGATCAGAAACGCGGCTGGGTTCGCAAGGCCGGCGTCGTAAGTTTCGGTCGTGACCTGCTTTTGCCGGGAAATGATCAGAGTCCCAAATCCTGAATTAATGCTCGCCTGACAAGTTTCCCCTAAGCGCGGAGAGCCGAAATAAGGCTATCTCCCGCGAAACACGCCATGATATTCTAGAGGGGCAACGCCTTGTATCCCCTTTTCATTGGTAATAAACACATGAATCGAAGCGTCCTTCGTCTCGGTTTTTTAGGGATCCTCGCGATCAGCGCGAAATCTCTGGCCCAA
>JASLCY010000373.1 GCA_030151925.1 Oligoflexus sp. | reverse complement strand
GCCCGCCTCCCTACGGGCGGTCTCCTTGAAAGACTCTCATGACGCGCGCCTCACGTTTTCAAAAGCTCTACTCCTGGCATCGCCGCCTCGGCCTTTTTTTAGGCATCCAACTCTTCTTACTTATAATCACCGGAACTCTGCTGGTTTTTCACGAGGACGGCATCTCCTCGGATGATACGAAGCCGAATGCGAACGCCGCGGGCCAATATTCCCTATCCGCGACGATTAACCGGGCGATCGAAGGCAACCCGAAAGCGCGTGTCCTGGCTCTCGGTTTCGATGAGTCGCATCCTACGCACGCCCTCGTCCGCGTAAGCCCCGACGGATCTCCGCTCTATAAAGGCTCCCAGAAAGTCGAAATCGACCGGATTGACGGCTCCATCATCGAGGACAAGGCGGAAAACGGCTTTTGGGATTACACCCTGCGCATCCATCGCGAATTCCTGCTGGGATTTTACGGCAAACTCTATGTAGGCGTGATCGGTGGGCTCTTTACGCTGTCGTTGCTCTCCGGGCTCTACATCTACCTCCCGTTGATGCGTCGCCGCGGTTTCGCCAAACTTCGCAAAGCGCGCCGCGAATGGCTCATGAGCGACCTGCATTCATTGATCGGCGCCGTGGGTTTCGCCTGGTTCCTGCTCATCGCCGTGACCGGCACGTTCCTCGCGGGTTCCGACCCTATCCTGAAGATCTATCAATTCTCGGAGCTGCGGAGCCTGCAGAAAGTTTATCCCGCCGTTCAAGTCGGATCGCTCGCCGCGCTCGACGCCTTCGAGAAAAGCTTCTTGACCGCTCACCCCGAGAAGGCCATGAGTCTCCTCGCGTTTCCGGGTTCGGAGTATTCGCTGCCCGGCCACTACCTGGCCGTGATCCACGATCGTTCCGGTTTCGGTCGATACCTGAACGATATACTCGTGATCGATGGCTTGGACGGGCACGTCATCGAACGACGGTCCTTACCGCTTTACATCAAGGCCCTCATCCTCTCCGAACCGTTGCATTTCGGCAATTACGGAGGCTGGATGCTCAAGGCCCTGTGGATATTCATGGGCCTCGTCGCCCTGCTGCTTACTGTTACCGGTCCTTACCTTTGGTATCTCAAACGCAAGAGGCAAACACGCAATGAACAAAAGGCCAACAGCCCTCTCCCTTATATTGATGGGAATCAGCCCGACTCTGAAAGCTCAGGAACTGCCCGAGCATAAGACGGTCTATGCGACCCGGACCGACGACGCGATCGAGGAGACGCCCGCGAGCGTCACGATCCTCGAGAAGGCCGAGATCGAAAAATACGACGCTCCGGGCCAGAACCTGGGCACGCTCCTCGGCAAGGCCGTACCCGGCTTCGGCATGCCGACCGAAAGCGTGTCGAACTTCGGCCAGACCCTGCAAGGCCGCGACGTGCTGATCCTGATCGACGGCATCCCGCAGAACGAGAACCGCCAGGTCTCTCGCCAGTTGAACAACATCAAGGTCGAGACGATCGAACGCATCGAGGTGGTCTCCGGCGCCAACGCGATCTATGGCGCCGGCGCTCCGGGCGGCATCATCAACATCATCACCAAGGGTTATTCGAGCGATCCCGCCACGTCCGAGTCCTGGCTCGGGACCTCATTCAATACCAAACCGCTCGCCCGTTCGAGCCAGACCTACAACCTTCAGCAATCGGTATCCGGAACGCTCGGCTCCTTCCAGTACCTCGCGAGCGTCGGCGGAGAATGGCGCAAGAACAGCTTCGACGCGGAAGGCCATCAAATCCCGCCCGAACCGGCGCAAACGAGCCGCAACGATACCGATACCTACGATGCCCTCCTCAAGGCTCGTTATAACCTGACGCCGCATAGCTTCACGGAAGCGAGTTTCGAATATTTCACCGAGGAGCAGGATTCGGATTACGCCGTGGTCCTCAACCCTTATCGGGCGGAGTCGGGCTTGCAGCTGGACCAGCAGCCTTCCTCCAAACGGAAGCAGATCTCCCTGCGTTACGAAGACTCCGAATTCCTCGGGCAGAAACTGTCGCTGCTCGGTTACTATCGTGATCGTGAGCTCACCTTCTTCCCTTTTGCGTTGACCGTTCCCGCGCCGATCGTCAACCAATCGACTTCCAAAGCGGAAGTCTCCGGCCTCAAGGCCGTGGTGCAGACCTCCCTGCCGATGCGCACCGAACTCGCCTGGGGCCTCGACCTCGAACTCAACAAAGGCAAGGAGCGCGCTCATAGTTACGACCAGCTGCGTTACGAGATCAGCAACGGCAAGATCTATACCGGGAAATCCGCCGACTACGATTACGGTCCCGTCATCGATACGAAAACTGCGGCCCTCTTCGCGCAGATGAAGACCTCGTGGACCGACCAGCTCCACAGCAAACTCGGCCTGCGTTATGAACGCATCAATCAGGACGTCCACGATTTCACTCCGCCGCTGGAAACCGCCATCGCCAAGAACTGGCCTATTATTTATGCGGGTATCGCGCAGATGGAAGGCCTGGGTCGCGTTCCTGCCGGAACCACCGCGAGCCTGCCGCAGAACTTCGTCCCGAAGAACTTCAAAGGCGGCGACCTCGATTACGATGCCTGGGCTGCGAACCTCGGCTTCACCTACGATATCACGCCTCGGCAGCAGGCTTTCGTGAACTTCTCGCAGGGCTATGAGCTCGGTGATACCGCGCGCCTTCTCCGCGACGCGGTCTCGCCGAACAGCCTCGTCCCGACTATCAGCCCGATCTTCGGCCTGGCGATCGATTCCACGACCGTAAGCTCCCTCGATCTCGCGGCGATCAAGACCACCAGTTACGAAACCGGCTGGCGCGGGTCGATCGACCGTTTCTTCGGCGGCGCGACGCTCTTCTACAACCAGTCGGATAAGGTCTACCAGTTCAACTCCGACTTCACCGTCGACCTCCTCAACCTCAAGAAAAGGATCTACGGCCTCGAGATCGATACCGGCGTGAGGCCGACCGATGCTTTGACCCTGACTCTCAGCCACGCGCGCGCCAAAGGCGAAGCTCGCCGCGCGAACGGCCCGGGTTGGGCCGCGCTCTCGGGCCTCGAAGTCTCTCCTCCCAAGACGACCGCGACGGCCGATTACGTCTTCAACGAGCATGCGCGCGTGAACCTGATCGGTACGCATGTCGCGCCTTACAACCGCGAAGATGATCTGACTCCCAACGATAAGAAGGGCGCGCTCGACCTCGGCGAATACTTCGTCATGGACGGCGGCTTCATTTATGCCTGGAGCGATAAAGCGAGCCTCAAAACGCAGATCACCAACCTCCTGAACCGCCGTTACAAGACTCTGTTCCATCAATGGGCCGAGTATACCTATGGCGAGGCATCAGGAGCTCCTGCCGAAGGCCGGAGAATCGCCTTGGTCTTCGACTATGTCTACTAAGAGTGAGTTTATGCCCCATCTTCGCCAAGCCCAGTGGACCGCTTACGGAAGCTGCGGTCTCTTCAGCGCCAGCCAAGCGCTGCTCTTCGTCATGTATCCGATCCTGGCCGAGAAGTTGGGGTTAAGCCTCTCGCAAGTGGTGCTCTGTTTCTCCGTGGGCTCCTTCCTCTTTTTGTGGGGCGGGCCCTTCTGGGCTCTGAAGAGCGATAGGGTCGGCCGCGCCCGCATCCTGCGCATCACGCAAGGCGGCTGCCTGCTGTCGCTGCTCGCTCTCATCCTCCTGCTCTCGCCGTGGCGGGCCAACCCGCAGGTGAACTTCGGCATCTTGCTTTCAAGCCGTATTTTCTACGGCCTCGTCGCCAGCGGGCTGATTCCCGTAGCGCAGGCGCTGGCGCTCGATTTCGGGGCGAGCGCGGAAAAAACCAAGGCGGCAGCGACCTATAGCATGTTCCTGAACATGGGACGCTTCATCGGTCCGGTGCTCGGCCTCACGATCGTCAGCGCTTC
Source organism: Oligoflexus sp. (assembly GCA_030151925.1). GTDB lineage: Bacteria > Bdellovibrionota_B > Oligoflexia > Oligoflexales > Oligoflexaceae > Oligoflexus. The sequence continues at coordinate 3,951 of JASLCY010000373.1, read as the reverse complement.
ACCGCTCTATCTCCTCGCCGCTTTGAGCGCGGCGTTTCTAGGATTGATGGCGTTCTCGCCGCGACTGCCTCATGCCGTTCCCGAGGCCGAAGTCGAAATAAAGCACCGGAGAGCGCTGTCTCATCTCTGGCCCGAAGGCCGCGATAAACGAGCCGTCGTGCTCTTCGCGCTATTCACCACGATCTTCCTCGGGCTGCTGCAATCGTCGCTCGGCGCTTATTTGAAGAGCGTTTATCATCTGACGGCGGAAGGGGCTTCACATCAAATGTCCCGCCTCCTCATCCTCGCGGCCCTGACGACCGTAGCCGTCCAGTTCGGAATGCGAACAAAGCTTCGCAATCCTTGGCAAGGCTCTTTACCGTCCGGAGTGCTGGCGCTGAGCGGCGGCTGCGCGCTCATGCTCGCCTTCGAGCGCCTGGAAGTCCTCTACGTTGCGGTACTGTTCATGTCGCTCGGCATCGCCCTGCTCACGCCCTCCTATACGAGCCTTATGAGCTACCTCAGCGGCAGTCGGCAAGGCGAAGGCGCGGGCGCTCTCAGCGTCGCCCACACGCTGGGTTATGCCATGGGGGGCGGCCTCAGCTCCCTCGGGTTGATGGTTTCAGCCCGCTTCCCGTTTTGGATCAATCTCGCGGCCTGCGTCGCTCTCTTAGTCCTGATTCCTCGTCTCTACGCGAGTCGTCCCCAACCTTTGAACACCCTGGAGGAAGAGTCTCATGTCCGCTCTCGAGCCTAACCCTTCACGTTCCACGGCCTATTACGCCGAGAGGGCCTCGCTGACTTGCTTTTTGAATTCCCTGCTTCGCGAATGGGACGATTGGACGAAGGTCCCCTGCCCGCCCGAACTCGATAGCCCCGCGCCTTGGGCGATACGCATCCCCATCGCCGGAGCAACACTCTATGCGCCCGTGACTTTTTATTCGAGCCTCGGCCGCCATACTTTTGCTTACCCGGCTTCTGTCGAGCAGGATGGTGTCTATCATTCGCTGAGCTTCGAAGAGTTCGCGAGCCGCCTCGTGGGTCATCTCCAACTCGGCTCAGACGCGGCGAAAGCCGTCTTCCTCGGCCGCGTGCGCGAGAGCAAGCTCGTCCTGACCGAAGTCCTCGACGCCAGACGCGAGGAGCTTCAGGATACCGCGCATTTCCCGGAGGGTTTTGTCGCCGGTGAGCAGTACCTGGTCATAGGGCATTCCTTTCATCCGAACCCGAAGAGCCGCGAAGGTTTCTCGGAAGATGAAAGGAAACGCTACGGGCCTGAATATGCCGGCCGTTTCCCGCTGGCCTGGTTCGCCGTGCATAGGAGCATACTCCATGACGGAACTTCGGCAGCCTTCGCCGGGCGCGACTGGGTCGAGGAGCTTATGGCCAGCGACGCGTCGCTCAGGGATCTGCAGAAAGAATGGAGCGGCACGGAATTCAAGCTGCTTCCCATGAACCCGTGGCAAGCCCGTTATCTGCAGAATCTGCCGCGTTTTGCAGCGCAGATCGCAGCAGGCCTCATCAAAGCCCTCGGCGAGCACGGCGAGGATTGGTTCCCCACGAGCTCGGTCCGGGCGATAGCGCGCCCCGAGTCGCCGTTCATGATCAAAACGTCTTTGAACGTAAAACTCACCAACTCGATCCGCAGCCTCATGGTTCGCGAAGTCGAACGCGGCTTGCAGGTGCACGAGGTCTTCGCCACCGCGCACGGCCAGCGCCTGCTCGAAGAACAGCCGAACTTCCACGTCCTCTATGAGCCGGCCTATCGCTGCGTCCGCGACAGCCGAGGCGAGATCATCGAGGAATCGATAGCGATCGCTCGGGAGAATCCCTTCGCCTCCATCCAGGATGAAACGCCCGTGGTGCTCGCGAGCCTGACTCAGGATTCGCCCTTCGCTGAAGACACCCTGATCGCCCGCTCCATCAAAACTTACGGCCATGCGCACCGGCTTGATGCCAAGGCCGCGGCCCGGATCTGGTTCGAACGTTACCTCGATGTGGTGCTGGAACCTCTATTCATGGCTCAGGCGCAATACGGCATTCTCCTCGGCGCCCATCAGCAGAATATCGTCGTAGGGCTTAAGGACTCCCTCCCTCGTTCGCTCTACTTCCGGGATTGCCAGGGAACGGGTTACAGCGAGTTCGCGTATGAGATCCTTAAACGCGACGTGCCTTCGATGGCGCTTGAGAACGGCAATATCCTGCCGGGCGATAAGGCCTTGGTTCTCTTCGTCTATTACCTCGTGATCAACGCGACGTTCAACGTGGTGACCACGCTTGCGAAGGCGACCGGCGAAGAGGATGCCGTTTATCTCGAGCAACTTCGCCGCAAGATCAGGGAACTGCGGGCGAGGGATCCGCGCGACCCTCTGTGCCTCGACCATCTCTTGCATAGTCCCGAGCTGATGCACAAAGGCAACTTCCTTTGCTCCATCACCGGCCTCAACGAGAACACCAGCGAAAACCCCTTCGCCATCTATCGTGCGATCAAGAACCCGCTCTACACACAGCGGCAAGGAGATAACCTATGATGAACCTTCAGGCGGAAGCATGGACGACGACGGGCGCCGTAAGACATCCTCTGCGGCCCTCGGGCCTGCATGGCGTCCAATATGAACGTTTTTTCCCGCTCATCGGCAAAACCGTGCGTTTCGAGATCCTCGACCTAGAGAAGCATCTCGAGGTCTTCCATGAGTGGCACAACCAGAGGCGCGTCTACCGTTTCTGGGAACTCAACCAATCGCGCGAGGAGCTCAAGGCCTATCTCGAGAAGATCCACGCCGATCCTCACAGCGTGCCCGTCATCGCCTCGGTGGACGGCGAGCCCTCGGGCTATTATGAAGTCTATTGGGCTATGGAAGACCGCCTCGGCCCTTATTATCCCTGCGAACTCTACGATCGCGGCTTCCACTTCCTGATCGGCAACAAGAAGCACCTGGGCCGCGACTATTTCCAGGTCTTCGTCGAAGCGATCAGCGATTACCTCTTCCAGGACGAGCCGCGCACCGGCACCCTGCTCGCCGAGCCGCGCGCGGACAACGTCCCGCTCCTGCATTACCTCCAGGAGTTCCCTTACTGGAAGAAGCTCTATGAATTCGACTTCCCGCACAAACGCGCAGCGCTGCTCGCCTGCCGGCGGGAAGATTACTATAGTTACCTGAGCACGACCCATGAATGACTGGAATATCGTCAATCGCAATCTTATCGCCAAGGCTATCGGCGAGATGGCCTATGAGCAGGTCTTCGAGGTCAAGGACCTGGGCCGTCAGGCCTATCGCATCGATCTCGCCAGCGGCGTGAGTTATCACTTCAACGCCTGGCGAACCGTATGGGATTTCCTCCGCATCGATAAAAGCAGCCTGCGTCGCGAGCCGGAAGCGCCTTTGCGCGCCGATCAATTCTATCGTGATGCCCAGGCCGAGCACGGCATGTCGGACATCACGCTGGCGGCTTTTCTCGAAGAAACGTACCGCACGCTCTACAGCGACCGCGTAACGCTTGCGATGCAAATCCAATCGTCTCCCGAAGCCGGGCTGGAAGGTCTCGACGTCGAGCGCCAAAGCCTGCTTGACGGCCATCCCAAGGCGCTGGCGAACAAAGGCCGCATCGGCTGGAGCGCTCGTGATCTCGAGGCCTACGCGCCCGAAAGCGCCCAGGCGCTCAAACTGCTCTGGTTAGCGGTCGACAAAACCTGCCTGATCGAATCCCATGCCGCCGGCCTCGATGCGGAAGCGCTGGTGCGTGCGGCGATGTCCCGCGAGGCGGCCGAAAAACTCTTCGCGGCTCTTGAGGCTAGCGGGCGCTCGCTCCAGACTCACTCGTTGCTGCCGGTTCATCCTTGGCAATGGGAGGAGGTGATCCCTTTTCACTTCCAAGATCACCTGAGCGATGGCCGCATCGTTCTCCTGGGAACGGGCGGCGACAGCTACCGTCCGCAAACCTCGCTCCGGACGCTCTCGAACGTCGACGATC
>JASLCY010000029.1 GCA_030151925.1 Oligoflexus sp. | reverse complement strand
GGCGGTCTCCTCGTTCACCACGAAGCCGCCGCCTATCGAATAGTAGACGCGGGAATGCAGTTCATTGTAATCGCGGTCGAAGGCGATGAAACGCATGCCGTTCGAATGCAGCGGCAAGACCTTGCGGCGAAGGAAGACGATGTGCTTCTTGGGATCGAAGTCGATCAGGTAACGCCCGGCGAGATTGAGCGTCAGGCTTTTTTTGATCTGATTGAGCTTGGGCTCTATCGTCTCCGGATCGATTTGATCCGGAAGCTCCCCCATAAGGCCGAGCATCACGGCTTTATCCGTGCCGTGCCCGACGCCGGTGAGGGCGAGCGAGCCGTAGAGCTCGACGGTTATGCTGCGGACCTGGTCGAGGACGCCTTTCTCCTCCAGACCGCGAAGGAACCTCTGGCCAGCCCGCATGGGACCGACAGTATGAGAACTTGACGGACCAATACCGATTTTGAACATATCAAATACGCTGATGGCCATAAGGTCTCCCGAGGTCTTCGAAGTACAAGCGTTTCCTACAAAATTGTCTCTCAAACAAGGGCAATTTTAAACGGCAGCGTAATTCGTGACCGCGAGTCTTCTGCGTAGGGCTCACTCACCCCAGGCCGAACAGATCAACTCTCTCGTGTGCGGCGCGGAGCGATGCTCACAGAGGTAGATCCCCTGCCAACGCCCGAGCCCCAGGCGCCCGGATACGATCGGGATCGTGACCGAAGACCCTATGAGGCTGCTCTTCACATGGGCCGGCATATCATCCGGGCCCTCCTCGTCATGCTTATAAGGCGCACTCTTGGGGGCAATGCGGTCCAGGGCAGCAGTCAAATCGGACCTGACATCGGGGTCGGCGTTCTCGTTGATCGTCAGGGAAGCCGAGGTGTGGCGGATGAAGATATGCAGCATGCCCTGCTCGAACTCCTTGAGGAAGGGGCAATGGCGCTCGACCAGGTCGGTGATCAGGAGGTTCTGCTCACCCTTGGTCGAAACGCTGAACGTGCTTTGCTTGAATCTCATGGCTCAAGCGAACCTCGGGAAGATGTCGTTCTTCACGATGCCCTGGACCGCGCTCGAGTGCTGGCTCATGCGACTGTTGTAGTAGTCGTAGAGCGAGGCCTTGTAAACGCCCGCAGGCCGCGGCCCGACGCTCGGCACCCAGACCGCGTGGTTGGTCGTCGCAAAGGTGAAATCGCGGTGATGGAGGCGGCACAACGGGCCTTGACGCAAGTTCTGGGCGTCGAAGATCCAGATCTCCTTGCCCTGCGGCGTCGGGTTCTCTTCATAAGCGGAGTTCACCGCCACCGAGCAGAAGATATAGCCGTTGGTCTGATCGGTGCTCTGGTCGCCCTTCTTCTCCATGAACTGCAGGGTCCGCATAATCATGTGTTCGGGGAATTGGTAGTGGTCGACGATCGCCATCTTCGCGCAATCCTGGTGGAGGATAGTCGAGCCGAGGGTCGTGCGGGGAAGGTCCTCATTGGTGTAGAGGCGATTTTTATAATTCTTATACGCATCCGCAGCCCGCTGCACGACATGCTCGGGCCGATAACCGATGGAAGACCAGTAGATGTGCTCGAACCGATCGGGGAACTGGAATTGAGCCCGCGACGCCGGATCGTTCATATCCCAGGTGAGCTCCGGGTCGCGGATGACCTTGAAGAATTCCTTCACTTCGCTCGCGCCCACGCCCGGCTTCACCTGCACCGCGGCGCGCACGAGCCCGCCGACGTCCAGGGGCGCGAGAGGGTATCCGGAGAGGTCGGAACGGACCTTGCCGCCGAAGAGCAGGTTTTCCCGCGCATACATGGGCTCAGACTTATCCGCCGCGGAGAGGTATTCGCCGTACATCGTGATCACATCCTCGGCGTCGTCATACTCCACCATGATGTCGCTGGTATCGAAGTCGAGCGCGACGGTCTCCGCCCGAACCGTGTCGCCCGACTTACGAAGGTCCTCGCGGCGCACGATCCAGATATTCATCAGGTGAGGCTGCGGGTCTATCGTGTGGAAACCGAGGATGCGATCGGCTTCCACTCGCGTCGCCGTATCGAAGATCACGATGTAGTTCCTCGTCACGCCGAGAGAGTGGCCCGTACCGAGGAGCTTCGCGGCTTTGCCGTCGGGGCCGATGACGTTCTTCCCTTGCAGCCTGCCTTTGAGGTCCCAGGAGAGGAGACGGATGAAGCCCGATCCGATCTTGCCGACGTTCCCGCCGTAATTCACCGTGAAGCATTCGCTCGTACGATGGTCGAAGTAGGTATGCGCCGAGCCCCGCACCTGGTTGAAGAGCCATTTCTTGGGCGTCAGGGCGCTCGCGATCTTCGGCAGCGACGTGATCCATTCATCGGGCGTGCCGACCGGGGTTACGAGGTCGAGCGTCTGCCCGTCGAACTCATGCGGCATGCTGCCTTCGAATCCCATGCAGAAGCGGTTGTCGCCCATGGGGATCGGCACGGTATTGCAGTAGTCCATGAAACCGAGGGTTTGGCTGAAATACAAGACGCCGCCGAGCAGCTTGAATTGGTCGGGGCCTTCGGGGAGCCTGTCCTGCAGGATCACGGCGGGCGACTCGATCATCTTCCTCAGGAACGTCACCGTTCCGTCGGCGTTGAAGTCGAAACGCGAGATAGCGCCTTTGCCGGCGGGAGAAAAGTGGTCTTCGGCGATGGGTATGCCTTCCATCATGAAGACGCTGCCGTAGAGATCCTCGGGAACGGCGCCGCTGTGGACCTCGAGCCGGCCCGAAGCGGTCTCGAGCTTCGCGGACATGATGGAGGTCGGGAATTTCGAGAGGATCGGGCTGTCCTCCGCCCTGAGCAACTCAGGATAGAGAGCGGATCCAGAGCCTAGCATTCCCCATTGCAGAAGTTTCCGTCGATCGCATTGCATACTATTCCCCGCCGCTTCATCAGAATTGAATTGAGTGAAGTATTGCCCGAGGCGGCTTTTTCTTCTATATCTTTTAAGACCTAATCAACCAAAGGACCGTCTTCGATGAAAAAACCCTTGTTTTGGGCTGCTTTCGGGCTGGCCGGTATTTCGCTGTGTTTAACGAAAGTGTGGTCGACTGAAGAAGAGCGCGTGTCGAACTATCAGGGGACGTTCCAATGCCCTGAGTCGCAGATCGTCGAGCCGAAGACCATAGAGGAGATACAGGCGGTCGTGAAGAACGCCTACGAGCATGGCGGCAAAGTCAAAGTCTCGACTCGGGGATACAAGAGCCAGTTCGATAGCCCGTGCACGGAAGAAGGCGGGACCCAGATCCTGCTGACCAACATGGATAAGATGGTGTCCGTCGACAAAGACGCTCGTACCGCGACGGTGCAAGCGGGCATGCACTTCAACGATTTCAACGAAGCGATCAACCAGTTCGGCCTCGCGGTAAATATGGTGACCGAGCTGCAGACCTTCACCATAGGCGGCATGCTCGGCGGCGGGACGCACGGTTCGACTCTGCAGAAGCCCTCGAACACGCTCGCTGACTATCTCGTCAGCATGAAGATCGTCGACGGCACCGGCGAAGTCCGCGTGCTCACCGGCGAGGACCTCAATGCCGCGCGCGTGAGCCTCGGCGTGCTCGGCGTGATCGTGGAAGCCACGTTCCAGCTCGAGCCGACCTTCAAGGTCCGCGCCGAGCAGATCGGCAAGTCCGACGACAGCGATCTCGAATCCATCGTCCTCGACACCGCGCGCAACAACTATTCCGCGAACATCGCCTGGTTCCCGGGCAACCATCGTTATGCGATGACGATCTATCACGAGGTGCCCTTAGACACCCCGGGCAACGCGCACAACGGCCAGGCCGAGGTCAGCGAGACCCTGCAGAAGTTCTATAAGGCTTTGATGGACGTATCCACCGCGCTCCCGGGCGACGGCCTGGTCAGCCTCGCAGCGCGCCTGCGTTACGAGACCCGCGTCGCGCCTTATTTCAAGAACGACGACGGCAAGGTGGTGAAAGAGAATCCGGTTGGTTACGCCTACCGCATGCAATACTTCAAATGCGCGGTTTCCTCGTGCGTCTGGGACCTCATCCCCATCCAGCTCGAAGAGATCGCGATCCCGCTCGAACGCCTCCCGGAATGGATCGCGGAAGCCAGGGCCATCGTGAAGAACACGCCGGCCTACTTCCCGCTGAACGGCATCTATTTCCGCTTCGGTAAAGCCGGCAAGAGCTACCTCGGAATGAACGCCGGCCGCGACACGGCTTACGTCGGCGTCGAGTTCCCGCTCGCCAAACGCGGAACGGTGACTCCCAAGGACTACTACGTGAACCAAGAGCTCGAGCAGCTGACCCTGCAAAAATACGACGGCCGCCCGCACTGGGGCAAAAACACGGTCGCCGCGTTCGAAGGGGTGAGCAAGGCTTATCCGCGTTGGGACGAATTCGTCGCGTTCAAGCAGAAGATGGACCCGGGCGGAGTCTTCGTGAACGCCTTCTGGAAACGCCTCACCGGCGAGATCACCAAGGACAGCCTCTACCACGACGCCTGCGTGGTGAGCGGCGATTGCTACTGCCAGACCGATGCGCACTGCGGCGAAGGCAAATCCTGCGTCGAGGGCGGCATCTACAAAGAAGCGAAGGTCTGCAAATAACCTTCTGCCGAAAACACAAGAGCCCTGATCATCGCGATCAGGGCTCTTCGTTTATTCTCGTGTCTACCGATTACACGCGGTCGATCTTACGAACCGAGCGCATGTTCGCCGCGAGGATCTTCTTCCGCAGGCGAATCGACTTCGGCGTGACTTCGATCCACTCATCGTCGTCGATCCACTCGATGCACTTCTCAAGGCTCATCTGCTTGATGCCGTAGAGGGTCGTGAGACCGTCCGAGCCGGCGGCGCGGACGTTGGTGAGTTTCTTCGGCTTCACCGGGTTCACGTTCAGGTCGTTATCCTTCGCGCCTTCGCCGATGATCATGCCTTCGTATACTTCCACGCCTTCGCCGATGAAGAGCACGCCGCGCTCCTGGATGGAGGAGAGCGCGTATTCGGTCGTCTCGCCCGAGCGGTCCGAGATCAAGCTGCCGGTCGAACGGTGGAAGATATGGCCCGCGTGAGGCTTGTAGCCGATCGATTCCGAGCTGATCAGGCCCGAACCGCGCGTCGCCGTCTTAAACATGGAGTTGGTGCCGAGGATGCCGCGCGTCGGGATCTCGAAGGTCAAACGCACGCGAGGCTCTTCGTTGCCCGTGAGGGGAGCGGCTTCGTAAGAGGTGAGCACGCCCTTGCGTTGCTGATACATCTTCGTGACTTCGCCGGAGCAGCTCTCGGGCAGGTCGAGCGTCATCTTCTCGTAAGGTTCCATGCGCACGCCGTCTTCCTCACGCATGAGGACGTTCGGGCGGCCGACCATGAATTCGAAACCTTCACGGCGCATCTTCTCGATGAGGATGCCGAACTGGAGCTCGCCGCGGCCGAGGAGGTAGAACTGGTCAGCGGATTCCGCTTCTTCGAGGCGAAGGGCCACGTTGCTGCGGATCTCGTTGAGCAGGCGCTGACGAAGGTCGCGCGACTGGATCGCCTTGCCTTCGCGGCCCGAGTTCGGCGTGGTGTTGATCGAGAAGATCATGCGCATGGTCGGTTCTTCGACGCTGATGCGGGGCAGGGGCTTGCCGTTGAGGCCCGAGAGGGTATCGCCGATCTCGAGCGTGTCGCAGCCCGCGATCAGGCCGATGTCGCCGGCCACGAGCTCGTCCACTTCGATCTGCTTCATGCCTTCGTAGGAGAGCAGGCGGAAGACCGAGAATTTTTGGGTTGTGGGCTTGCCGCTGGAATCGACGCCGTGACGGATGAGTTCGGTGCCTTTTTTCGCTTTACCGGCCTTCAGACGGCCGAGAGCGAGGTTGCCGAGGTAGTCCGAGTACGCGATGTTCGAGACGAGCAGTTGGCATTCGCCGTCTTCGTTGGCGTCCGGAGGCGGGAAACCGAGGATGACGTCGTAGAGGGGCTTGAGCGAACGTTCTCCGCCGCCTTCGAGCAGGACGGGGATCTGGTCGGCATCGGCGGTACACCAGCCCTTGCGAGCGCAGGCGTAGACGATGGGGAAATCGCATTGTTCAGCCGAAGCGCCGAGCTCGACGAAGAGGTCGAAGGCCTTGTCCACGCATTCGGAGACCAGGGTGCTGCCGATCGCTTCGGGGCGGTCGACCTTATTGATGCAGAGGGCGATCTTGAGGTTCTTCTCGATCGCTTTCTGGAGCACGAAGCGAGTCTGCGGCAGAGGACCTTCCACAGCATCCACGAGGAGGATGGCGCCGTCCACCATGTCCATGATCCGCTCAACCTCGCCACCGAAGTCGGCGTGGCCTGGGGTGTCAACAACGTTTACCTTCACATCACCTAGTCTAAATGACGCGTTTTTAGCCGAAATCGTAATCCCGCGTTCTCTTTCCTGAGAGTCGGAATCCATCATCCGGTCTGCCGTTGTTTCATGGGCGGCAAACGTTCCCGCTTGTTTCAAAAGGTAGTCAACGAGAGTGGTTTTACCGTGGTCAACGTGCGCGATGATGCAAATGTTGCGAAGATTCTTAGACATAAGTTCCTTGGATCCTGGGAATATTCCCGTGCAGATGTGATCTTGGGTTCAGTCTGGACAAAGGACTTTGTCCCCTGCAAAGAAAGTGCGAGCGATATACTATAACAGCCGCGCTCAAAGATCAAAGCCCATCTAGGTAAAAGCACCGATTTACCTAAAAGGGATTATTTCCTATGTACTTATCTTCATAGAGAATTTCCGCTGCCTTCATATTTCGCCGTTGTCCTTCGATTTACCGCTCCCCTTATCATGGAAGAGGAGTTGACAAGTGTCCTGAAAAACCCGAATCGGCTAGGTGGAATATGCAAAATGCGAAGCAAGAGAACCGTCGCGCGATCGCT
>JASLCY010000319.1 GCA_030151925.1 Oligoflexus sp. | reverse complement strand
CGTGACCTCCGCCTAGTCCCGCTCCGCGGTGACGGCCCACTGCGTCGATTTCGTCGATGAAGATGATGCACGGCGCGTTCTTCTTGCCTTGTTCAAACAGGTCGCGAACGCGGCTCGCACCAACGCCCACGAACATCTCCACGAAGTCCGAACCGGAGATCGAGAAGAAGGGCACGCCCGCTTCGCCGGCGATCGCCTTCGCGAGGATGGTCTTACCGGTACCGGGAGGGCCTACGAGCAGCACGCCTTTAGGGATCTTGCCGCCGAGGCGCGTGAATTTCTTCGGATCCTTGAGGAAGTCGACGATCTCCTCGAGCTCGCCTTTCGCCTCTTCGATGCCCGCGACGTCCTCGAAGGTGAGCTTCACCTGGTTCTCATTGAGGAGCTTCGCGCGGCTCTTGCCGAACGACATCGCCTTGCCGCCGCCGACTTGAAGCTGGCGCATCAAGAAGAAGAGGAAGAGCACAATGATGAAGATAGGCACGAGCTGGACGACGTAGGTCTTCCAACCGCCTTGGTTTTCCGGATCGGTGTTCTCGAATTTGGTCGCGATCTTCTTGTCGGCCGGTTTCGACTCCAGCTTCTCGAGAAGGACGGATTGGTTCGCGGGACCGGCCGCGTGAACGATGGAACCGTCTTTCTTGGCGACGACGATATCGCCGTTGCCGCGGAAGGTCAGTTGATTCACCTGGTCTTGCTCGATCGCCGCGACTACGTCCGAGTAGTTGACGACCTTGTCGTCTTCGCGATGCGGTGACATCATGTTGAACATCACGAAAAGAATCAGCAAACCAGCGATTACGAGCGTAAACTTCATCTGCTGGTTCGGCTTTTTAACCTTCGACATAAATCTAGGTCTCCTCGATAAATCATCTCATCAGCACTTGCCCAAAAACCGTACTGAGGACCCTGCTATTCCGCGTCTACCTCAATCAGCCTATTATCCTGTATTCCGGAACCGGCTTCAAGCTCAGCTTCACGGACTGCCGAGCCAGGGCTCAGTCGTGCGGAAGGGCCTCTGCGCGAGAGTTCTTGTGAAAACTGCCTGGAGCGGGCCGAGACCTCTCCCGACCTCGTCCTGAGAGTGAGCCGCCCGGACTCGAGCTTGACTTCGTGGCGAGAATCGAGCTGCAGGGTCGTGACGATCCCGGCGGACAAACCTTCGTAGACTCTTTCGAGCCACTTTCGAGTGACTTTCTTCGCCCACTTGGCCTGTTCGAATTTCGCGAGAATATGGGCGGAGGCCGGATGAAAGCCCATGTCACGCCAAGCTTCGGGCGTCGCGGGCAGCGGCGTTTCTGCGAACAGTCGCGTATGGTAGCGCGACCATTCCTGACCCATCTGCGCCAGATGCTTCAGGTTCTCGTGGGCTCCGGGGAACATGTGCTCAAGTTCAGGTAGGACAATCTTACGGATACGGTTGCGGCTATAGTCGAGTTTGGCGTTCGAGCTGTCCTCACGATAAGGGATGCCCCTCGCGCGCGCTATCCGCTCAAGCTCCGATCGGGTCTGAGAAAGAAGGGGTCGCCAGTAGATTCCTTGGTTCACGGACATTCCTTGTAAGCCAGCCAAACCCGATCCTCGCACGACACGCATGAGAATAGTCTCAACGAGATCGTCTTCGTGATGAGCGAGAACGACTTTATCATCGGGTTTTGCGAGGCTTTGGAACCAGTTGTATCTGATTTGGCGCGCCCAATCCTGGATGCCCGCATCGGGCTGCGTGCCTGGATCGACTTTCAGAACGCGGCAAACGAGGCCGCGGCGCGCGGATTCTTCGCGAACGAAAGATTCATCGCCGTCCGACTCCCCTCCGCGCAGTCCATAGTTAACATGGAGAACCTCGACCGGCAGGCGCTGTTGGGACCATTCCGAAAAAAGATCCATTAAGGTCATGGAATCAAGACCGCCGCTTACGGCGAGAAATATCTTTCCGGCCTTTTGACAAAGATCCTCGAGACTTCCGAACAGGAAATCAAAATTCCGCGGCTCCGGAGAGCTTTTGTCCTTTGCCAAATTTCCTGCCAAAAGCCTTTTCCTTTCCTACCTTTTCGAAAGATTCACAGTCTGGGGCGACAGGGTTTTCCGGTATTTTCGCCAATTGTTATCGCAGCTTGCTGCCATTCCCGCAGTTTATGCCCAACCCCTTGATTTCGAAAACTTCTCTCCGCGTTTTAAGTTTTTCCCCAAAGCGACGAAGAAGTGTTTGCAACCTGCTGCACCTTTGACAGCCCAGGCACGGGCAACTTGATTCAAGGAGGAAGGGTATGAGGTTCTGCGCCTACAAGTCTCACTTCATAACCCATCAGGGTCTCCAAGACAATTTCAGTCTGAAATCAAGAGAAGCACGTGCCTCCGTTGCGACTCGGCTTCGGTTCTAACGCTTACGTATGCCGCACCAATGACGGTTCGGCGACTCTGCGTTGAATATTTTCCATAACACGGAGGTTTTCTCATGGGTCTCAGAGTAAAAACGAACGTCGAATCCCTCATCGCCCAAAGACATTTGAGTGAAGCGACTTCGAACGTCGCCTCGTCGATCGAGCACTTGTCTTCCGGCCAACGCATCAACAAATCGTCCGATGACGCCGCCGGCCTCGCCGTTTCCGAGCAGATCCGCGCACGACTCTCGACGATGGACGTTTCGAAACGCAACGCCAGCGACGGCATCAGCTACATCCAGGTCGCCGAAGGTAGTTTGAACGAGGTCACGAACGTTATGCTGCGCATGCGCCAGCTGGGTTCGCAGGCCGCCTCCGATACGATCGGTTCCCGTGAGCGCGGTTTCCTCGACAAAGAGTTC
>JASLCY010000294.1 GCA_030151925.1 Oligoflexus sp. | reverse complement strand
GCAACAATGGGAACACCAAGAGACCAGGCAGAGTCATCATACACGTTTTTTTCATAGGGATGGTACCTCGACCTGTGAGCGGGCGATGACTGTTCCAAGCAAATTCTTCTTGGTTGATTCGAGTCTTATCCTGATTTTTTGCCCAATAAAGCCTGGCTCTAAAGCTTGCGCCACGCTATTCAATTTGACACCGCCGTTATTGATCACAGCTTCAACCCGTTCTCCCCGTTGAACCTCAGGATCACGTGTTAAGTCCCAAGGACGTATCGCTTGCTTGGCGAGCAAGCGGACCTTGAGGCTTTTGCCGATGACAGACTGCGCATCTGTGACAACTTGATCTTGGTAGGGAATCCAATCGAGAACGACGTTGCCTTCCGCAAGTCGTTCCCCACGTTCGCGCGCTTCATTGGCGACGACGGCTTGAATCTCGACGCGCAGGCTCACCTGAGCGGCGAATTCGATCGTCGCCTGCGAAGAAGGATCCTGATCGACGGCTTCCATCTTGATGAGCGCGAAATGCGTGCGAGGATTCGCGAAGACGCGTCCCACCTGATCGGCGGCATTCGGCACGCGGTAGAGATAGTTGGTATGGCGAAGGATAGGCATGATAGGGAGACGCACGCTTTGAATAGCGATACGCATGCCCTTGGGAGCCGCAGCGAATTCACGATCGAGCACCTTCGTCACGGCTTCTTCGTTGACGGGTGAAGACAGCGCGGAGATCTGGCACGCTTCAGCGCCTTTCCACTCCAGAGTGAGCTCAGGGGCTTCGTGGGCGACCGCGTCCTGGACCTTCTGTTTGGTCCAACGATCCTGATGCATGGGCTTGGGAGCCGAACCAAGGTCGATGCCCTGCAGGTCGTCGCACAGGCGTTTCGAGCCCGAGCAGCTCGCGACGTCCGAAAGGAAAATCCTCTCTCTTTGCGTCGAGAGGCTGTCGCGCAAAGTGAGAGTCAGGGTTTCGGGTGCTGCCGCGGGGGCTGGCGTCGAATCGTTCGGAACGCCTTTAGCAGCCGCCGGGCTTTTCTGCCCGTAGAGCTGCTGAAGGAGATCGACCGGCTCAGCCTGCAGCAGGCTCGAGCCTGCAAGAAGGCTCAGGAGCCACAGCTTCTTAATCATAAGCCTCTCGAATTATCTAGGTCGGACTATTAGCGAATGTTGTTGGTCTGCTGGAGCATTTGATCGCCGGTCTGGATCACTTTGGAGTTGATCTCGTAGGCGCGCTGGCCCGAGATCATGTTCACCATCTCTTCGACGATGTTGACGTTCGACGCCTCGAGTTCGCCCTGGCCGATACGACCGAAACCGGTGGTATTGGGCTGGCCGATGATAGCCGGGCCGCTCGCTGCCGTGTCCGAATAGAGGTTGCGGCCGAGCGATTCGAGACCGGTCGGGTTCACGAAGTTCGCGACCACGATCTGGCCGATTTCCTGCGTCTCGGCACCGACTTTTACGGTGACGGTACCGTCGAGGCCGACGTGGATCTTGTCATGGGTCACGTTCTCCGGAATCGTGATCTCGGGAACGAGCGGCAGGCCCTCGCTGTTGGTGAGGCGACCGGTGTTGTCGACCTTGAAGCTGCCGTCGCGCGTATAGGCGATAGAACCGTCGTCTTTTTGCACGCGGAAGAAGCCCTGGCCTTCGATCATCAGGTCCGTGGTCTTATTGGTGACGCGGATCGCGCCTTCGTTGAACATCTTCTCGACCGAAGAGACCTTCGAACCGCCGCCGATCTGGATGCCGGTCGGCGCCACCGTTCCCGCGGTCGAGTTTTGACCGGGAGATTTCAGGGTTTGGTAGAGGAGGTCGTGGAAGTTCGCGCGCGAACCCTTGAACGCCGTGGTGTTAACGTTGGCGAGGTTGTTGGAGATGGTGTCGATCGTTACTTGCTGAGCTTCCATGCCCGTCGCGGCGGTGAAGAGTGAACGCATCATAAGATATCTCCTTCGTCAGACAGTTTTAATGAGGATTAAGCGCGGACTTCACCGATGGTGTTCGAGGATTTCTCCATCATCTTATCGTAGTTCGCGACCGCCTTCTGGTAGGCTTCGTACGAACGGTGAGCCATGATCATGGACGTCATGCTCTTGATGGCGCTGACGTTGGAGCCTTCGAGGAAGCCTTGTTCGATGCGGAGCTTGTTCGCCGGTTTGATGGCCGCTTCATCGCCGCCGAACATGTAGTAGTTGTTCCCGACCTTCTCGAGCTCTTTCTTGTTGTCGAAAGTTACGAGCTTCAGGCGATCGACGAGCTGGCCGTCCTGGAAGACCTCGCCCTGGCCGTTGATCTCGAAGTTCTGGCTGCGGACGTAGATCAGGCCTTTCTCGCCGAGGATGGGATCGCCCATCTTGCTGGTGAGGACGCCGTCGTTGCTCATCGAGAGGTCGCCGGCGCGGGTGTAGCGGAGGCCTTCCGAAGTCTGGACGGTAAGGAAGCCGTCGCCTTGCAGCATGATGTCGTGCGGGTTCTGGGTGTTGATCGCCGGGCCTTGCGAGAAGTCCCGCTCGATCGAAGCCACGCCTACGTAAGACATGTCGTTGCCGTGCAGGGGGAACACGCCCGACATGTCTTCTTTGAAGTTCGCCGGGGGTATGGCGCTCGGGTAGTTCTTATAGGGCTCCGGCTCGAGCAGAGTGAAGGCGACGTTGTCGCCTTTGAAGCCCACGGTATTGACGTTTGCTAAGTTGTTCGCGATAGCGTCGAGAGCCTTCTCTTGGGAGAGCGCGCCAGCTACCGGTACGTAGATGTTGTTTAGCATAGTCATAAGCCTTTGCAGTTTGGTTCCTACTTCACATTGCAAAGACCAGGCCAGAAAAGAGAAGTTTAAGAAGAAGCGGTAAAACACGGGGGAAAATCGTCTTCGTTCGTATTCTGCCAAAACCTCGGATCAGGTTTGCCAAAACTTTGACGGTTCGCTTTTTCCTCCCGTCAAAAACAGAACGCAGGGGTCTTGACAGCGTAATCAAATTCTTGACGCGAGGGGAGGACTGCTCCGCAGGCCGTGCGCTAAGCGCGGAAATGCAAATGCGGCCACTGACCACGAAGCGGGCACGCCGCGGCGCGCGAAAGCACAGGAAGACGAGTGAAGCGCAGGCTATGCGGAAAACGATGCCAGCCGCGTCGCGCGAAAGCGCATGAATACGAGCGTAGGCGCAGGCCGTGCGCTAAGCGCGGGAATGCAAATGCCGACAGCCAGCGCGCTAAGCGCCGAGACGATCAGGACAGGGCTTGGAGCAATTTGAGGGAGACGTTCGGGAGCTGGTTCGCTTGGGTGAGAACGGAGGCACCGGCTTGGAGGAGAATGTTCCCCTGGGTGTATTCGGCGGTTTCCTGGGCATAGTCGGCGTCGATGATGCGGGACCTGGCGGCCGAGAGGTTTTCGATCTGCACGCCGAGGTTGCGTTCGGTTGAGGTCAGGCGGTTCTGGGCGGCGCCGATGGTCGAACGGTAGGAGGCGATACGCTCGAGCGCGGCATCGACCTTCGACATCGAATCCTGGGCGGCCTGCTTCGTATCGATGCGAGTCCCGCTATCGTTGCGCGCGTTACCGAGGTTCAAGGAGTTGGGACCTTCGGTCGAGGCGTTCATCTGATTGAAGTCGATGCGGATGATATCGACCGGATTGGGGTTGTCGAGCGCGTCGGAGGGCAGGAGATAGTCCTTGCTGATCTGCATCTCGAGCGGCGAGCGGTTGTGGTTCCTCAGGAGCTCGGGCGCAACTTCCTGGCTGCCGATGAGAAGGCGCGTGCCGTTAAACGAAGTCGCGAGAGCGATGCGGTCGATCTCGTCCTTCAGCGCCATGAACTCGCGGTTGAGGTATTCCCTCTCGCGCCCGCCTATCGTGTCCGAGGCCGCCTGCGTGGAGACTTCCTTCAGGCGCGTGACGATATTGGTGATTTCCTCGAGGCTGCCCTCCGCGACCTGCAGCATCGAAACCGCGTCGTTGGCATTGCGTTTGGCTTGTCCCAGGGAACGGATGTCGGATTGGAGCGAGGTGGCGATGGCGAGGCCCGCGGCGTCGTCGGCGGCTTTGTTGATGCGTTGCCCCGAGGAGAGTTTTTCCATGTGCGAGGTTACGTTCTGATTGGACAACGCCAAATGCCTTTGCGCATTCATCGACTGTACGTTTGTCCGAATCCTTAAACCCATGGAGCGCGCACCTTTATCCGGGTACTACTTATAGATTACGCCATAGCTTAAGAATACGAAACTTTCATGAACGTGAGAAGAATTGAGCAAAAATTGCACTGCATGAGAGAGCTTGGGAGCCACCAGGAAAGGGGCGGGAGCCTTGCCGATGAAGAGCGGCGCGAGAGTAAGCTCGAGCCCGTCGACCAGCTTCGCCTCGTAATACCAGCTGTTGATCACGCCGCCGCCAAAAAGCAGACAGGTGTCAAAACCTGCTTTTTTCAAATGATCGACCAGGAAGAGCGCGGGATGCTCCGAGCCGAAGACGAGGTTCTCGACGCCGCTTCCGGGCACGAGGGGAAGAGGCCTGGGCGAGACGAGCACGCGGCGGATGTGCTTTTGCTCCCAGAAGCCGTAGGATTCGGGCAAAGGGTTCTGGGCATAGATAAACCAGACGGGAGGGCGGCCTGAACGCGAAGGATGGTCGAGGCAGGAGCCGTTGGAACGGATCGAGGAGGCGCCGACGATGATAGCGTCCGAGCCTTCGATGTGTTTCCGGAGGAGGCGTTGGTCCTCGGCATTGGAGACGCCGGCGTTTTGCCGTTCGGCGTCGCCTTCCCGATCGTGGACGCCGATGCGGCCGTCGAGACTGGATGCCATGACATTGATGATTTTCATGTGAGCGCCTTCTCCAATCCGGAAGTCCACTCACCGTTCTACTATCGAGGTAGGCTAGGGCTCAAGAGCTAGCTTGCTGAAGTTCGTCGAGGGCTTGGTCGATCATCGCCTCGGCGGCGGCGATCTCGCTGTTTTTGGCGGCCATGATCTCACTGACCAGACGGGCGCGAGCGCGTTCGATCATCTCGCGTTCGCCAAACGACGGCACGCGGAGCTTATCTTTGCCGACGAGGTCGCGCAGGACTTCGGCGATCTCGAAGACCGAGCCGGAACGGATCTTGTCGGAGAATTCCTTCTTCCGACGGTTCCAGATGGTGGAATAGGTCTTGGGATTGCTGCGGAGGATCTTAACGATATTGCCGATGTCATCGTCATTGACGAGTTCACGGATGAGACCTTGGCTGGTCTTCGGGAAACGGACCATGAGGCCGCTCTCGATGATCCTGAGAATATAATAGTCTTGAGGCTGACCGCCGAGGGCGAGGACCTCGGTTCCCTGGATGACACCAACGCCATGGGTCTTATGAACGACCTTATGACCCGCTGCAAAACTCATCAGAGCACCTCCAAAACTAGCCAAGCTAGCTACGCAAGTTCGACGTTTTATGTCAAACCAACTGGTATTTGTCAATGTTTAAACCAAAATATCAATAATTCCAAAAGAGACCGGCATAGCGAGTCTCTATCTGTCTGAAAGGCATGAGTTAAGTCCGCGAAGAGTGCTTGCATTCTGGGGTGGCTTTGATTACTTTGCCTGCTTACGTGGCCCCAAAACCCCGGGGAAGCCTTCCATTGAAGGCTAAAGTGACCTTGATAATTCGCTTTTTTGGCTTTTTAGGAAGGATATAGTAATGGCTTTGAACCAGACGCAAACCAGCGAAGTTCTTGCACAATTTGGTCGTAAGGCTGGTGACACTGGCTCACCTGAAGTACAGATTGCATTGATGACGAAACGTCTCGCGCAACTCAACGAGCACTTCAAGACTCACACGAAAGATCACCACTCGCGCCTCGGCCTGCTCAAACTCGTAGGTCAACGTAAGCGCCTCCTCACATATCTCAAGGGCAAAGACGCGAACGCGTACAAGAAGCTCATCGCTGATCTTGGCCTTCGTAAATAAATTTTACCTTTCCCAAAGCGTCTTTATCTCTTGCCAATATCTTGATAGTGTTGGCTGGAATAAAGACGTTTTTAATTTTAGGCTGATTCAGCCTCGATTGGAGTGAATGCCTGATGTCTGTCATCAAAGAAGTCTTAGTCGGCGACAAGACAATCCGCTTTGAATTCAACAAATTCGCAAAACAGGCCAACGGCTCTGTTATGGTCACCTGCGGCGATACCCAAGTCCTTGTGACGGTCTGCGCGGCCGATTCCGCTAAAGAAGGGCAGGATTTCTTCCCTTTGAGCGTGGATTACATCGAGAAATTCTATGCCGCCGGTCGTATACCCGGCGGTTTTATTAAGCGCGAGACCAAACCAAGCGAACTCGAAGTCCTGACTTCGCGCGTTATCGACCGTCCTCTTCGCCCTTGTTTCCCTGAAGGTTTCCTCAACGAAACCCAAGTCATCGCGACTGTGATGTCTCTCGACCCGCTGCACCACCCAGCTCCACTCGCTTTGGCCGGTGCTAGTACGGCTTTGGTGATCAGCGACATTCCTTTCAACGGCCCTGTTGCGTCACTTCGCATAGGCCGCAAAGATGGCCAACTCATCATCGATCCACTGCCAGGTCAAGAAGGCGATCTCGATTTGACAATCGCAGCGACTCCGGACGCTGTGCTGATGGTCGAAGCGGCCGCGAACTTCCTTTCCGAAAATGAAATGATCGAAGCGATCTCCTTCGCGCACAACGCGATGAAGCCGCTCTTCGAGATGCAGCTCCAGATCCAGAAAGAGATCGGCAAAACCAAGAAAGAGCTCGTGTCGGACGAAGGCGCTGATGAGCTTTACAGAAAAGCTTCGGGCGTAGCGAAGGGCTTGGTCCGCGATGCTCTCGTCATCAAAGAGAAGCAATCCCGCCAAAAAGCTATCCGCGAAATCAAAGCCAGACTCGCGGAAGAGCTCAACCCTGACAACGACGGCGCGACCGCCAAGGGCCTCGCAGCGGCCCTCGAACGCCTCCAGTACGATACGATGCGTTCGATGATCCTCGACGAAAAACGCCGTATCGATGGCCGTTCGTTCACCGATATCCGTAAGATCACCTGCGAGACCAAGGTCCTCAAGAGAACGCACGGTTCGGCGCTCTTCACCCGCGGCGAAACCCAGGCTCTCGCGACCGTAACCCTCGGTTCGGGCGAAGACGAGCAGAGAATGGATTCGATCACGAATCCCCAGGGCTCGAAGCACTTCATGCTGCACTACAACTTCCCGCCCTACTCGGTCGGTGAAGCCCGTCCTCTCCGCGGCCTCGGCCGTCGCGAAGTCGGTCACGGCGCGCTCGCGGAAAAAGCCCTGTCCGCAGTGGTCCCAGACAAAACTAAATTCAACTACACCGTCCGCCTCGTGTCGGAAGTCCTCGAATCGAACGGTTCGTCGTCGATGGCGACCGTATGCGCCGGTACGATGGCCCTTCTCGACGCCGGCGTGCCGATCAAACAACCTGTTGCGGGCATCGCGATGGGCCTGATCATGGAAGGCGACAAGTACGCCGTCCTCTCCGACATCCTCGGCGACGAGGATCACCTCGGCGATATGGACTTCAAGGTAACTGGCGGACAGGAAGGCATCACCGCGCTCCAGATGGACATCAAGATCGCCGGCATCTCCACCACCGTTCTTCGTGAAGCCCTGGAACAAGCTCGCCAAGGTCGTCAGTTCATCCTGCAGAAGCTCGTGAACACGATCAACGCTCCAGCGGAGATCAGCGAGTGGGCGCCGCAAATCTTCCAAATGAAGATCAAAGAAGACAAGATCCGCGATCTCATCGGCCCAGGCGGCAAGACGATCAAGAAACTCGTGGCTGAACTCGGCGTGAAGATCGATATCAACGACGACGGTACCGTCAACATCATCGCTCAGGATGGCAAGGCCGCGGAACGCGCGAAACAAGCCGTTCGTTCGATCACCTCGGAACCGGAAGTCGGTACGATCGCTCTCGGCACCGTGAAGAAGATCGTGGACTTCGGCGCGTTCGTCGAACTCCGCCCAGGCCTCGAAGGCCTTCTCCACATCTCGCAGCTCGAGAACCGCAAGGTCGACCGCGTGACCGATATCATTCAAGAGGGCGAACAAGTTCTCGTGAAGATCATCGACGTGGATCGCCAGGGTAAGATCAAATTGAGCCGTAAAGAAGCTCTCGGCCAAAAGCCGACTGTCTAAAACCGCAAAATTTGTTAAGCTCGGGGCGCTGCTTCTCAGAGGCAGCGCCCCTTTGCATTCGCCTGAACTTAAGGAGCCTCGCCATGTTCAAACTCAAATATACCGAAGGATGTCAGCCTGCTTACATGACGGAACATAGCGCCGCCTGCGACCTCGTCGCACGCGAAGCGGCTCTTCTCCCGCCTGGCAAAGTGGTCTTGGTACCGACCGGCGTTTGGATCGAAAGCGTCGATTGGCAGGCCGTTCCCGAAGGTTTCATCCCTGAGTTGCAGGTCAGGGCCCGCTCCGGCCTCGCCCGTAAATCGAGCATCTCGCTTGCCAACGGCATCGGCACGATCGATGCGGATTATCGCGATGAGATCGGCGTTTTGATGATTAATCACGGCACGGAGAACTTCTATATCCAGCAGGGCGACCGCCTTGCGCAGATGGCCCTCAACTTGATCGCCCGTATCCCCGGCCTGCCTATCGGCGGCCAAAGAACGGGCGGTTTCGGATCGACTCTCGTCTAGGATTCAGTTGGGTAGGGCAGAGGGCAGGCCTGTGATCTCGAGCGCGAGATCCACCAGTTCTTTGCCCTTCTCGTTGTTGCCGGCCTTAAAATAGAGCTGGCCCAGGCACATCACGAGAGCGGGTTTATTGCCGAGCAGGACTTTGAGCTGCTCGAGCAGATCGATCGCCCGCTCATGGTCGTCCACTTCCGTACAGGCTTGCGTCAGAGCCACAAGATTCCGCGTATTATCCGTGTCGACCAGAACGCTGCGTCCGAGCCAGTGCACGGCTTCGTCCGCCATACCGATTTTGCGGTTGACGTTGCCGATGCCGCCGAGGGCCTCGGGGTCGTTGGGTTTGAGCGCCAAGGCCTTGCGATAGAAGGCGAGGGCTTCTTCGTTGGAATGCGTGAAGAGCGAGATGCGGGCGAGGCCGAGGAAGGCTTCGCGCTGCACGCTTTCTTCCGCCGTGCAGAGCTCAAAACACGACATCGCGTCTTCGAACTGGCTCGCCTTGAGATGCACCTGGCCCTTCAAGGCCAGCAGACGGCCGCGATAATCGCTGTGCGAGCCCCATCTCTTCATTTCGTCTTCAAAGGCTTCGAAGAACGCATCGAGGCTCTCGGCCGCCTTGCTTTGCAGCGCAGCCTGCACCTGATTGAAATCGGTCGCGAGCGGCAGTTGCAGCGGCTTCTCGCTCACCTTCTCCAGAAGGAAAGTTTGCAGAATATCGGCCATATCCTTCTGGCCGTAGTGCTGCTCCACGAGGTTGATCACGTCTTTCCGAGCCGTCGGCTTCGTGAGGACGTCGCGGAGGGTGAGCGCCAGCGTGCTGGGATTTTGCACGACATGCGATTCATCGAGGATGGGGGCGAGGGTATGATGATTATGCACGAGCACGTCCGCGCCGCAGGCCATCGATTCGAGGAGCGTGAGGAGGTGTTCGGTCGGGTCGCTGCTGCGGCTCAGGGAGACCGTGAGATCGGTCGCCGACATCAGATCATTGAAGAACGGGCGAATATCCTGGCTGATGAAGAGGATGGACCTCGAGAGGCCTAGATCGACCGCGCGGTATTTCACGGTGTCTTTGGTCGAAGCCGTGCCGACGAAGAGGAGCCTGACCCGGTCGAAGGTCTTACGATCGAGGGCTTCGAGCATCTTCAGCGCCGCGAGGAGCTCGAGGGAGCTATTGTCCTCGGCGAGGTGGTTCACGATCAGGAGGTCGTTCGCCTGCACTTTGAGGTATTCGCGGAATTTAGCGTGCAATTTATCATGGAAGCCGAACTTCTTGACGTTCACTTCGGGTTCCATCAGGAGGATGCGCTCGCGCGGACAGCCCATGAATTCCAGGGTATCGGCGATCTCCTCTCCGCAGGCGAGGAAGCCGCTCGCGTTGTTCACGCAATCCTGGAAATCGTCGGGGCGCTCCATCATCGCTTTTTTGAGGTCGTCTTCGCGCTGGCAGAAGACGAGGAAGGGCTTCTGGTTGTTATACGCGTGGCGGAAGGCCTGATAGGTCGAAGCTTCGAGCATGCCGGAAGCGACGATGACGTCGGCCTTCAGGAATTCATCCTCGGCGCCAAAGAGGAAGCCGGGCAGATGCTGGTCTTCGATGAAGGTCTGCAGCGGGATCTCGGTGCAATAGCTCTCGGAGCTGATGCTGCTCAGGAGGCCGAGCGCCTTGAGATCGAAGCTCTGGCTCAAGGGACCGAAGGCGTCGAGGATACGGTTGCTGCGTCCGGCGCCGAGAACCAGCGCTATGCTTAATTTTCTTTCCATGGCGCCGTCCCTGTT
>JASLCY010000275.1 GCA_030151925.1 Oligoflexus sp. | reverse complement strand
TGGTATGAAAGGTATCGCACACATGCTTGCTCAGCTCGAGAAAAAGGCGATTTCTCTCGAAGAAGCCATGGAAGAAATCGAGGACATTGTTGCCGTTTGGGAGAGTGAACTCGATAGCGATATGGAAGATTACGTCTTCGAGACAAACGAGAAATGACCGTCTAGTCGAGACGGCCGAGATCCCTAAGAATGCAGGTTGGGATCGCCCGGCTGCGGGGATGAAGCCGGCGCCGGGGTCTGGAAGACCGAGAAGATATCGAAGAGGGACCCGCTCGATTTCTTGATCATCTGATCGAGGCTCATATCCACCATCCGTATCATCATGCCGAGGAACGCGAGCCGCTCCTGGGCGATGCCGTGGCTCTCGAGCTCTTCGCCCTCGAGCTTTTCCAGCAGGGAATAAGCGCCCATGATGCGCGACATCATCTTGCGCTCGCGCCGCCTCAGGGTGTCGAGTATCGTGGCGCGCAGGTCTTCACGCGCCTTGTAGAGGCGGGTGCCGCGCGGGCTCTTGCCGACTTCCTCGATCACCTCGAAGTCGAGGAGTTCCTTGAGCGAAATGCTGACGAGGGCCTTGGAGATATCGAGGCGTTTCATGAGTTCGGAGGCGTCGAGCGGCTGCTGCGAGAGATAGATGTGGCACCAGATCTGGCCGTGGACCTTCTTGAAGCCCCAGTACTCCATGAAAGAGCCGACCTGACTGGCAAACTCCTCGAGCTCCGGAAGATTTTTAACATCCGCCTTTTTCATCGATCAGATTCGCTTCGCCAAAAAATTAATCATGGAATCGAGAGCCTTCAGCGCCGGCTCCGAACGGAAACCGGTCTTCTGCTCGTATTCATCCGTAATCTCAGCGAGGAGCCCGTGGCATTCGTTCACCAGGGCGTCCACGCGGTGCCTTACCTTGAGTATCGCGGTCGGCAGGGTCTCCGACACGTCGAGGTCTTTGATCTCGCGCATGTCGAGGCTCTCGGTGCCGTACTTCAAGGCGAGGGCCTCGAAGATCACGGCGTTGATCACGCGATTCTTCACGTCCGCGAGCTCGGAGCCGTCATCGCGCACGAAATCGAGGATATCGTCGGTCATCTGGAAGGCGATGCCGATCGCTTCGCCGAGGCGCCGGCATTTGTCGACGAAGGCCTCGCCCTGGTTCGCGAGCAGGGCCGGGGCCGCCCAGCTCCAGCGCAGGACGCTGCCGGTCTTGTGCAGGGCCACGTTCTCGATGTGGCTCCATTCGAGGCGCGGCGCGGCGCTGTTCTCTATCTGCAGCCATTCGCCTTCCGCGAGGTCGGCGATGATGCGGGCCATCTCCACGACCAGATCGTTGCGTCCGGTCGAAGCGATCTCCTGCAGAACGTAGGAAAGCAGGTAATCGCCGGCGAGCACGGCTTTCTTGTTGGAAGCCACCGCGTTGATCGAAGCCTCGCCGCGACGGTGATCGGCGTTGTCGACGACATCGTCGTGCGCGAGCGTCGAAGCGTGAACCAACTCCACGTGCCGGGCGAAAGGAGCGATCGTCTCGTGCGGGACGCCGAAGAGATCGGCGACCATGAAAGTCATGAGCGGCCGCAGGCGTTTGCCGCCGCGGAGCACCGTCGTCGACAGGAGATTCGCGATGCGCGGATTGCGATCCCATTCAGCCAAGCTGAAGTCGAGCGCGGCGACGCTTTGGGCGATCGCCGGGGATAGTATGGAACCTAAACTTACAACACTCACCTGGGCTTCTCTTTTCCGGCCTTGGAGTTTACGAATTTTTGAACTAGGGGGTCGGTGCTACCTCCAACTCTACTATATTCCCTGTTGCGATGATGAAGGCAAGTATCTTCAGTTAAAAAGAATGTTGGGCCCTGACAAGCTGAATCGGCCAGTCCTGGAATTTGGTTGATGGGGCTTTCACAAAAGGTTTATATGATTGTGAACTGTGACTATTGGAAGTAATGACCATGGCCCTTCCTTACGCAAAAAGCGAATCATCCCGAGCGTTCGACGCGATCGCTCGCCGCTATGATCTCATTAATACTGTGCTTTCCGGAGGTCTTCACCGCCTGTGGCGCAAGGCCCTCAGGCGGGAGCTCCCGCATCGCTCGAAGCAGGTCGTCCTGGATTTGGCGACAGGCACGGCCGATGTGGCCATTGAACTCAGCAAAGACCCGAAAGTCTCGAAGATTTTTGGGGTCGATCTCTCCGAGGGCATGCTGGCGGTGGGCCGCACGAAAGTCGCGAAGCTCGGCCTCGAGGGCAAGATCCAGCTGCATACCGGCGATGCGCAGCAGCTCACTTATTCGGGTGAGCAGTTCGATGCCGTGACGATGTCGTTTGGCATCCGTAATGTTCCGGACGTTCCCCAGTGCCTCCGTGAAATACATCGCGTGCTGAAGCCGAGCGGCCGCGCCCTGATCCTCGAATTCGGCCTGCCGCGCTCGCACCTTATAAGGGCGCTGCACCTCTTCTACCTTCGCCATTTCCTGCCGCGCATCGGCCAGGCCTTGTCGGGCCACGGCACGGCTTACTCCTATCTCAACCAGACGATCGAACAGTTCCCTTACGGTCAGGATTTCGTGCGGCTCATGAAGGACGCGGGATTCCAAAGAGCGGGCCACCGCTCCCTGACGTTCGGCATCGTCAACCTTTATTGGGGTGAGAAGGTCTGATGGCCGGCACGAAACACAAAGAGCTCCTGGTCACGGACGAAGGCCCGCTCGAACTCTGCTTCAGCGAGCATCCTCTGGATCAGCAGGTTTGCCAAAGGCTGAAAGTCAAGGTCGGCCGCGCGCTGAATCCCTTCGCCCTGCTCGCCGACGCCAAGGACTGGGCTTTTGCGTGGCGCGGGCGCGACGACGGTTTCCTCACGATCGCGCGCGACGCCCTGCTGGTCCGCACGGAAGTCGATCGCCTGAAGTTCGGGCGCGATTCGCTGCTGCAATGGTTCGGCGGGCAGACCTTCACGCCGGAAGGCTCGGCGGAATGGGGCGATCTGCGCCACGGCCTCTGGTTCCTGCCGGCCCTGACCTGGAAGATCGCCGACGACGAGAGCATCATCATACTCCAGAGCTTCGCGCCGCGCGAAGAAGCCCTGCGCGCGCTCAAGGCTCGCCTGCTCGAACTCCTGGCCTTGCCGAACGAGCCGCGCGGGCCGATCTTCACGGCGCCGAAGATCATCGATCGCATCGATATCCCCGGCTTCGAGGGCTGGCGTTCCGCGATGGAAGCCGCGAAAAAAGGCTTCCGCGCCGAGACCTTCAGCAAGGTCGTGCTCAGCCGCTCAAGTCATCTGAGGCTGGATCGGGCCGATACCTGGCTCTTCTGGCTCCAGAAAATCCTGAGCATCCAGGAGGAGTCCTATATCTTCGCTTTGAAGAGCCCGGACGGGCATTGTTTCCTCGGCCGTTCGCCGGAGAGGCTGCTGGCCTGGAAAAACGGAGCCTTTCAGGTCGACGCCATCGCCGGCACCCGCAGGCGCGGAGCCACCGCCGCGCTCGATCAATCGGCGTCGCGCGAGCTCCAGCTCTCGAGCAAGGAGCTGATCGAGCATCGCTACGTGAGCCAATACATTGCGAACCTGCTCAAGAGCCTCGACCTTCCCTTCGAGAAGATCGACGACGAGAAGCTCCTGCAATTGAAGCATGTGCAGCATCTGCGGACGCGTTTCCAGGGGCAGCTCGATGCCGAGTGCGACGCGCCGCGCCTCCTCACGCACCTGCATCCGACGCCGGCGGTCGGCGGTTTGCCGACTCTCGAGGCGGTGGATTTCATCAAGAAGCACGAGGCCTACGAACGCGGTTGGTACGCGGGCTATATCGGCTGGTGCTCGGGAGCTTCCGGCGAGTGCGCGATCGGCATCCGGTCGGCGCTCGTCTATCAGGATTCGATTCGCATCTTCGCGGGCGCCGGCATAGTCGCGGATTCGGATACCAAAGCCGAATGGGACGAGACCGAGCTGAAGATGCTGAACTTCTTGCAAGGCATCGAAGGTCTCGATGCCGACGCGCTTAGGGCTTCCCCTGGCATCTCCGAGAATCGGGATGCGGCTGTGAGGTGATGATGGGACTCCTGGCTGATCATAACTGGAATATTTTCGCGTCTTCGATCCTGATCGAAGTCTGCAGACGTTTCGGCAGCCAGACCTTCTTCGTCTCGCCGGGCTATAGGGATGCGCCCTTCATCGCGGCCCTGCAGCTGCGCGAAGGGCTCGAGGTCGTCTCGTGCTGGGACGAGCGCGCCGCGGCTTTCCAGGCCCTCGGCTGGGCGAAGCATACGGGAAAGCCCGCCGTCCTCCTCTGCACCTCGGGAACGGCCGGCGCGAATTACCTGCCCGCCGTCATCGAAGCCAAGATCGATCATACGCCGCTGGTCGTCATCACCGCGGACAGGCCCTTCGAACTCGTGTTCGCCAATGCGCAGCAGGTCATCGACCAAAGGAACCTCTTCGGTCAATTCGTGAAGAAGAGCCTGAACTTCCCTTCGCCTTCTCCGACCCTCAACGTCAGGGCCTGGGCTTCCTATATGCGCCTGCTGCTGACGACGGCGCTGGAGGACAGGCCGGGTCCCGTGCATATGAACCTGCCCTTCGCGGCGCCGCTCGATCCTCTGGAAGTCAAGGACAAACCGAGCGCGGAGGTCGTGGCCCAAGCCGAACGTTGGCTCGAAGCGATCCGGCCCGACGAGGTGCCGGCGCTGCGTCCGGCCTGGACGCCGGCGATCGGCGAGGCTTTGCTGGAGGATGTGCGGAAGGCCGAACGTGGGCTTCTGCTCATCGGCCGTCTGCAATCGGCGGCGGAGCGTTCCGCGGTCCGAACGCTGAGGGACAGGCTCGGCTGGCCGGTGTTCGCGGACGTCGGTTCGGGCGTGAAGTTCGAATCCGAGCTGGAAGTTCCGGATATCAATATTCCCAGCGTCAGGGCCCTGCTCGATCGTTATGCGCCCGACTGCGTCGTGCATCTCGGGAAACGCCTGGTGACGAGGCATTACGATGATGCCCTCGCGCGTTGGAACGCACCGGCCTACTGGGTGCTGAGCGACGAGGAGAACGTGCAGGATCCCTATCATCTTCCGCAGAGGCGGCAGGTGAGGCCCGATTTTGCAGGTTTGCTCGAACGTTTGCCGAAGGCGGCGAAGCCTCACGATCTCCTGCCGGCGCTCAAAGCCCTGCGTCGGGGGCTCGATCGGGTCGCGAGCCCTTCCTTCAACTTCCGCGACGTCGCGGCGGTGGTCGCGGGGCAGACGCGACGGAATCTTTTCCTCGGCAATTCCACAGCTATCAGAGCCTTTGATTCGTGGCGTTTCGCGACGGGCGAAAAAGGTCTGGAAGCCGTCGCCAATCGCGGCGTGAGCGGGATCGAAGGCCTGCTGGCGACGACCATGGGCCTTTCGCTCGCGAGCCGCGAGACCTGGACGCTGCTGGTCGGCGACATCGCGATGCTGCACGATCTCAATTCTTTGATCAGCCTTGCGCAGAGCCAGGCGCAAGTCCTGGTCGTGATTGTGAATAACGTCGGCGGGCGGATCTTCGAGACCCTGCCCGTCCAAGCCTATCCCTGGGTGAAGGATCCTTTGATCTCGACGCCGCATGACTTTGATTTTGCAGGCATCGCGGCCATGGCCCGCCTGCCTTATCACCTCTGCGAGTCGCGCGAGGGCTTCGCGAGGGTTTATGAAAGTTTACTGCCGGCGGGCCGCTCGGCAGTGATAGAGTGCCGTCAAGCGGCGGACGCGGATTATCTTTATGCCAAGGCGCTTTCCGCCCAGGAGATTCCCTATGAATAAGGCTGTCACCAAACCTCAGGCGATGCTCATGGCGATCCGCCCGCCGACTCTGCTCGCCGGTCTCAGCCCGGTCCTGCTCGGCTTGACCTTCGGCCTGAAGCCGCTGCTCTACGGCAACCGCCATCTTCATCTCGCGAACGTGCTGGTCTGCGTCTTCGCCTGTCTGCTAGTCGTGCTGCTGCAATCCGCGGCGAACCTCGTCAACGATGCGAAGGACGCGGAGACGGGCGTGGATACGCTGGCCCGCATCGGGCCGACGCGCGTCGTGCAGAGCGGCCTGCTCTCCAAGACCTTCGTGCGGGCGACCTACGGCCTTTGTTTTCTCTTCGCGGCCATCATCGTTTTAGGCCTGTTCTCGTGGACTCGGGACTGGCTCGTCATCGCCGTGGCCACGGCCTGCGGCCTCGCGGCCTTCGCTTATACCGCGGGACCGTTTCCCCTCTCTTACTACGCGCTGGGCGAGATCGTGGCGTTCGTCTTCTTCGGACCGATCGCGGTCATGGGCAGCGCTTATCTGCAGACCGGAGTGATCAACTGGAACGTGGCGTTCTGGGGCGCGGGCACCGGTTTTATCGCAGCGGCGATCATGGCCGTGAATAACTTCCGCGATCGGGTCAACGACGCCCGCGCGGGCAAACATACGCTGGCGACGCTCCTCGGGCATAGAGTCGCGAAGAGCCTGCCGGTGATCTTCGTCAGCCTCAGCCTGGTGATCCTCTTCCTCTATTGCGCGAATCACGAGGTGATAGGCCTCGGCATACTCGGCTGCATCGCGGGCAGTCTCTACCTGCGCTCGAAGATCATGCCGCCGCTCGACGAAAAAGGGCCGGTCATCAACCTCGCGTTGAAACACGCCGCGCAATTCAATCTCTTCTACGCTCTCTACTTCATCTTCTGCGTCAGCCTAGGTTCCTTATGACCATAACCGGAGCGCAGATCTTTCGGCTTCCTTTCGAGCTCACGCGAGCCCTGCCGGTGCGTGGCTCGATGGAAACCCGCCGCGAGGTGCTCCGGATCGTCGTTCAGGATGCGCGTGGGCTGCGTTACGCGGACTGCTCGCCCTTGCCTGGTTTGCATCGGGAAACGCTCGAGGAGTGTTTGGAAGCCGCGACCCGTTATTTTCAGGGTGATGCATCGGTCCAGCTGCCGGTGAGCCTCGGGACGACGCTGGCGATACTGGAAGGCCCCGTGCCGGAAGCGGAAGACGACGCCACGCGTTTTGAAAATTGCGCTCTGGCCCTCCTGACGGCTGATTCCGACGTGAAAGCGCTGCTGAGAGAACTCGAACCGGCGCGCGTGATCAAAGTGAAGGTCCGTCTGGAGGCCCTCTCGGCGGCGGCTCCGTTGCTCGCTGAATTGAAAGCTTCGCGCGCTGATAGAGAGATCCGCGTCGATTGCAATGAAGCGCTCTCCGGCCTCGATGCGGAGGCTATCCTGCGTTTCGCGGAGAAACTGCCGATCCGTTGGCTCGAGGAGCCGACCGGGAATATCGCCGATCTGCGTTTTCTCGCGGAACGCCTGCCGATCGCCCTCGATGAGCACCTTGGAGTCGATTCCCAGCTCGATGCTTCCGCGGCGGCGTGGGTGCTTAAACCGAACGTGATAGGCTGGTCTGCTTTCCTCGGCCGTTTAAAGGCTCAAACGCAGGCTCGCAGAGTCCTCAGCAACGCTTTTGAGAGTCCCGAGACCCTGCGTCTCTATGCGGCCGTCTATCGCGCGCTCGTGCCCGCCGAAGATCGGGTCGCCTGCGGCCTCGGCACCGCCTTCTACTTCCAGGACAGCGGCGAAGGCTGGTCGGCCCGGACTTACGAAGGGCCTTGGCCGAAAGCGGC
>JASLCY010000264.1 GCA_030151925.1 Oligoflexus sp. | reverse complement strand
TTCCTCGATCTCGTGGAGAAGTCCCTCGAGAAGGGCAACGCGCTGCCCGAATCGCTGGTCGAGCAGCTGCAAAAGACGAAACGCGACCCCCTTCCGGATTCCGACCTGAGGCGCGCGGTGCTGCTGATCGCGCTCGGCATCTCATCGGCCATCATCGTCGCGAACGTCGGCATCCAGAACGGGGGGCGGCTCGCCTCCATCGCCCTGCTGCCGACCCTTTTGGGAGTCTCTTATCTCTTCCTCTGGCGTTATTCGTTGAAGAGACAAAACCCGAGCTGAACCATGCCCCATGCGGAAGCAGAACTCGAAGCGCAATGGATCCAGCGCGTGCTGGTGAGAGACGACCGGCATGCCTTTCGGCAGCTCGTCCTGCTCCACCAGTCGGCGCTCAGGGTCTTCCTGAGGCGGCTCCTGGGCGATCCCGGCCTCGCCGACGACAGCGCCCAGGAAGCCTGGATAACGGCCTACCAGAAAATAAGCACCTTTCGTGGCGGCAGCTTTCGCTCCTGGCTTTATACGATCGCGGCGAGGAAAGCCGGGCGGATCCGCAGCAAGGAAGGGCGGACGGAGAGCCTGGAGGCGGCCTCGGAGGCGAGCGGCGGGATGGAGACCGAAGAAGGGCTTAAACTCGACCTGGAACGGGCTTTGCTGCGCCTCAGCCCCGTGGAGCGGAGCTGCCTGCACCTCGCCGGCGTCGAGGAGATGAGCCACCAGGAAATCGCCGATATACTCGCCTTGCCGCTCGGTACAGTAAAATCGCACATAACGCGCGGCAAGGAGAAACTCAGGGCCGGCCTCGCCGGAGCCAAGAACGCGGAGAGAAGCGTATGAACGATCGGGAACAACAAGACGCGATCTATCAATTGATGAAAACGGAGACGCCCTACCTTCCGGACGAGGGTTTCAGCGAGCAGGTCATGAAGGGGCTGCCGCCGTCGCGAGGCTTCCGCGCCCGCGTGCTGGCCTTCAGCTGGGTGCTCGCGATCGGCCTCGGGACCGGCCTGTGGTGGGTTTTCGAGCGCCGGGCGAACGCCGATTTCATGGGCTTCTCGTGGCCGGCGCTCCTGAGCTCCGCTTTCATCGCGTTCTGGGTGATGCTCGGGCTGCTCGTCTACGTGATGGCCACGGAAAGAATGATCGAAATCGAATAGGGGCGCGCGCATACTGATGGAGGCTGCCCCTCGCTCAGAAAGGAGCTCAGTATGGATCTGCTTATCCTGTTAACGATGTGTGAAATCCTGATTCTATACTGTGTTATGCTAGTACGAGATTTTCGGCTCGCACGGCGAACTTTTTTGAACCGGGTCTAACGCGGCCGCGTCTAACCCTAAGTAGAGAGGGCTGCTCTCACGAGCTTGACCAAAACAGTTAGAATCGGAGTGAAAATGAGATTTTCCAGCCTCTGCCTCGCACACGCTTTCGTTAGTTCGACCGTTTTCGCGCAGGCAAAGCCGAGTGACCTCGCCCCAACTCCTGTGACTCAGTCAGCAGGCGCGCAGCAAGCTCAGACAGGTGCCCCTGCTAAGGCTGCCAAGGCGAAGATCCGCAAGGCTCACCGTAAACACGCGAAAGTCGGCAAGAAGCGGCTGAACACGGCCAGCGCCCGGGCGAAGAAAGCTTCGAGCAGCGCCGTCCGCTGAGCTTTGAGACTGAGGCCATGATAAAGCCCTGGATCCGTTTGGATCCAGGGCTTTTCCGTTTAAGAGCTGTTGCGCGGCTCAGAGCTCGACCACGGTTCCGATCTCGACCACCTGGGTCGAGGGGATCTGGAAGTAATCGGTCGCGCGTTGCGCGTTGCGCGACATGAAAGCGAAGATGTGCTCTCTCCAGATCGCCATCCCGGGCCTGTGAGTCGCGATCAGGGTCTCACGGCCGAGGAAGAAGATCGTGCGTTTAGAGTCGATCTTGAGGCCGTGCTCGGCGCAGAGCTGCAGGGCTTCCGGCACGTGGGGCGTATCCATGAAACCGTAGTGCACCACCACGGTGTAGAAATTCTCGCCGAGGAACTGCACCTGCACGCGCGCCGATTCCGGGACGTGCGGCACCGGTTTGGTGGCGATCGTGAACAGCACGATGTTTTGGTGCAGGACCTGGTTATGCGTTACGTTCTGCAGCAGGGCGGGCGGCGTGCCGCCGAAGTTCGCGGTCATGAACACGGCGGTGCCCTCCGTGCGCGTCTTCACTTCGGGCACGATGCTCTTCATGAAACGATCGAGCGGGATCGACATCTCCATGAGGCGTTCGGAGAGGATCATCCGCCCCTTCTTCCAGGTCGTCATCAGCATGAAGATGATGGTCGCGATCAGGAGGGGGACGAAGCCGCCGTCCATGATCTTGAAGGCGTTCGCGCCGAAGAAGGCGAGGTCGACCGTCAGGAAGAGGAGCAGCAGCGGCAGCGAGATCCAGAGCGACCAATGCCAGCGTTTGCGCATCACGATATAGGTGAGGATCGTGGTGATGACCATCGTTCCCGTGACGGCGATGCCGTAGGCGGAGGCCAGGCGGCTCGAGGTCTGGAATTCGAAGACCAGGTAGAGCGTGCCGATGAGCAGGAGCCAGTTCACGAGCGGGACGTAGATCTGCCCCATCTCGCGCGCGGAGGTGAGGCGGATCTCGATGCGCGGCAGATAGCCGAGCTGGACCGCCTGCTGGCTGAGCGAGAAAGCGCCGGTGAGCAAAGCCTGGGAGGCGATCACGGTCGCTACGGTCGCGAGGATCACCAGAGGGATCAGGGCCCAGTTCGGCGCGAGGTTGAAGAAGGGGTTGTCGATGGCGCTCGGATCCTTGAGCAGGAGGGCGCCCTGGCCGAAGTATTGGATCAGGATGCTGGGCAGCGCGACGATGAACCAACCGAGCTGGATGGGGCTTCGACCGAAGTGCCCCATGTCCGCGTACAGGGCCTCGCCGCCCGTGACGACGAGGAATACCGTACCGAGCACGATGAAGCCGTGCCAGCCGTTGTGCAGAAGGAAGCTCAGGCCGTATTCGGGGTTGATCGCGAAGAAGACCGAAGGTTCGGCCAGGATACCGCGGATGCCGAGCAGGCCCATGACGGTGAACCAAAGCAGGATCACGGGGCCGAAGTATTTGCCGATGCTCGCCGTGCCCTTCTTTTGGAAGAGGAAGAGCGTGATGAGGATCGCGAAGGTGATGGGGATCACGTAGGAATCGAACGCGGGCGTCGCGACCTTGAGGCCTTCGACGGCGCTGAGGACCGAGATCGCGGGC
>JASLCY010000256.1 GCA_030151925.1 Oligoflexus sp. | reverse complement strand
GACATCTCCAGGATATCCTGCACCCGATTGTGGACGAAGAAGACCTGGCCCCCGCGCTGCACCTCCTGCCGGATCGCGCGTTTGATGAGCTCGGGATCGAATTGCGCGATGTAGGTCTTGATCGAAAGCCTTTCCATGGGCGGCGTGGCGATCACGGAGATATCCCTCAGGCCCACGAGCGACATATGCAGCGAGCGGGGGATAGGCGTCGCCGTCAGGGTCAGGATATCGCAAGCCGCCTTATACTCCTTGAGCTTCTCCTTGTGGGTGACGCCGAACCGCTGCTCTTCGTCGACGATGAGGAGGCCGAGGTTCTTCGGTTTTACGTCGCCCGAGAGGAGCCTGTGGGTCCCGACCAGGATATCGACCCCGCCGTCGCGGAATCTCTCGAGGCTGGCGCGGATCTTGTCGGCCCTGACGAAGCGGTTGGCGACGGCGACTTCGATCCCGTAGGGTTTGAAGCGCCGCGAGAAGGTCTCGTAGTGCTGGTAGCTGAGCAGGGTCGTCGGCGCGAGGACCAGGACCTGGAAGCCGTCGAGCGCCACGCGCATGGCCGCGCGCAGGGCGACTTCGGTCTTGCCGAAACCCACGTCGCCGCAGATGAGCCTGTCCATCGGCAGGTCGCTGCCGAGATCCGCGTTGACCTCGTCGATCGCCTTTTGCTGGTCGTCGGTCTCGGCGAAAGGGAAGTCCGCTTCGAATTGATAATAGAGATCGCTCTGGCCGCTATAGGGACGACGCTCGGCGAGCCGGCGCAGCGCGTGCAGCTTGAGGAGCTGGTCGGCGATGTCCTTGATCGATTTTTTCGCGCGCGACTTCCGCTTCGCCCACGATTGGCTGCGCAGCTTGTCGAGCGGCGCGGAATCCTGGTGTTCGACGGCGGAGTATTTCTGCAGGAGGCCGAGGCGGTAGACCGGAAGATAAAGCCTATCCTGGTCGGCGTATTCCAACACGAGGAAATCGGTGCGGCTGCCCCCGACGTCCATCGTCCTCATACCGATGTAGCGGCCGATGCCGTGATCCGCATGCACGACGAGAGAACCGGGCGAGAGCTCCTGGAACGAGCGGAAAGCGTTCTTCGCATCCTTCTTCCGCTGCGGGGCGGGGACGAAATGCTCGCCGAAAAACACGTGTTCCGGCAGGACGAGCAGCCCTTGGATCTCGTCCCAGATAAGCTGGGGCAGGCTGCCGATGGCGATCGTCACGACGTTCGCGGCGGGCTTCTCGGCGAGGATGTCGGCGAGCCGCGCGTCCGTGCGGCGAAAAGCGAGATTATGGTGCTGGAGGATACTCTTGAGCCGCAGGACGTGCTCCTCCTGCCTCACCAGGACGATGGCCCCGTAAGGCCGAGCCGAGTCCTCGAGCTGTTCGATCCACTGATAGAGCGCGGATTTATCGGTCGCCGCCGGCAGATTCCAATGCCGCGGGGGATGCGCCTCGGTCTGGAGCGGGTGCGAGGTCGTGCGATTGGGATTCAAGCCGAACTCGAGCACGGCTTTGTTCGCGAGCCGGTTCCGCACGGATTTGGGCGAAGGGAAGTGATGCGTTACGCCGAGCACGATGCGCTTATGCAGCTTATCCTCTTCGTAATCGCGCTCCCAGCGGTCATAGCTGGCCTCATACTTCGCCAGGCACACGTCGATAGGCTCGAGGAAGATGAGGCGATCGCCCTCCTCGAGGTAATGGAACATATCGCTGCCGCCGTGCCGGAGGGCCGGAAGCAGGATAGGCATCTCGTTCAGGGGGTGCCCTTCGGCGAAAGCATCGACCAGGCCTTGCCGATCGGCCGAGGCCATCTCTTCCGTCAAAAGCGCTTCATAAAGACGCTGAGCGTCGGCCCGCCGCTCGGCCAGCGGAAACAGTTCTTCCCAGTTCGAACTTATCCACAGCTGATCGACCTCGCTTGTGGAAAGCTGAGTATCTACCGAAAATAGCTTTATCTTTTGCAGGGTGTCGGCGAAGAAATCGCAGCGAGCCGCACAGCCTTCCGCCGGACTGAAGAGGTCAAGAATACCGCCCTTGACCGCGAACTGACCGACCTCCTCCACCTGCTCGACCTGTCTGAAACCACGCTCCCGAAGCTTCTCGATCAGCTCGTCGAGGTCGTAGTCCTCGCCCCGTTTCAACACCAAGGTCGCTTCGCGAAAGGCTTTGAGCTTGGCCGTGTTTTGCCACAGAGCGGCAAAACTCGTCCAAAGGATGGGAGCGGCGCCGGGCCTATCGCGGAACGCGAGGTGGCTCAGGGCCTCGAGCCTCGGCCCACGCAGATGGCTCTGCTGCAGGTAGCGCTGGAAGCCCCAGAATTGCTGCGATTGCACCTCCAGCGACTCCCGCGCGCTCTGGAAGTTGGACTGGATGAGCTCGCTCCAATGCGCGATCTGCTTGGGATCGCTGTGCACGATGATGAGCCTGCTCTCGCCTTCCGGGAAGGCGGCGATGAGCCTTTGCAGCGCGTAAAGCTTTTGCGCATCGGAAAGGCCGACGAGCTGCAGCGCTTCCCCGCGGGCAAAGAGTTGAAGGGTCTCTTGGCTGAAGGAGGCCAAGCTTGCAATCGTTTCCAACAGAACTCCTTTCACGCCTCGCGAAGCATCGAAGATCTCGCAATCTCACCGCACGAACGCTCGCCAAAAAACGTGTAGTCAAGAATCGTCGACTCACCTAGTGTGGATAGGTTCCAGATTCCCATTTTTCCAAATCATTCCAGCACCCAGCTGATAAGAGGATGTCATGGACGCGTCGAGCAAAATTATTATGAACAAGCGGCTGCTCGTTGCCAATCGCGGGG
>JASLCY010000254.1 GCA_030151925.1 Oligoflexus sp. | reverse complement strand
TATGAATTCCTTCGGAAGCGTTTTTTCCGGGCTTAAGTGCGGCTTCAGGTGACCGTGGGGGAGGATGATTAATATTAATAATATCAATATATTGCTGATTCTTCTTAAGGGCTGTCTGCAGCCTCGAACGAGTCCGCTGCCGGACGCTGTATTCAGAAAATCAATATTTCGGATATCCGGGCGAGGGGGCGGGCTGAGGGATGCACATGTATTTAAAATTCATATTTATAAGCCTTTAACAAAAAAAGAAGGGGCCGCCTCGATGAGGCAGCCCTTATTAATTCCAGATCGGAGGCCTTCGTTGCGTACCCGGCCTCGGGTCGTATCGCTCGCGGACATCTTCGCGACGGCGAAGATCCTGCTTCAGAGATCCTTGCAGCAGCGAAAACCCAGGTGATAGTTCGCATGGCTATGCGAAGCCGTGATCTTGGTCCCGTGCCAGTAGGGGGCACGCCAGCGGCAGGAATCCGGGTGCGCCTGGTATTTATCGAAGATGAACCAGCTGCCCTTCATCTCCGTGTAGCCCAGCGGTTTGGTCGCGCCCTTGCTCGCCATCTCCTCGGGTTTCGTTGGGATGTTCATATGCTCGGCGGCGTTGCCGTTGAGGTCGTAGACTTCGAGCTTGCTTTTGCAGTCCACGAACGAGCCTGCCGGGTAGGTGTTCGAACCGCAATGCTTCCAGTCGCCGCCGTTGCAGTCGTTCGCCTTCGTGCTGTTCATCGCGCAGTTGCCCTTCTTGCGTTCGGGGCCGTAGGACCAGACCGGATGTTTTTTCTCCTGCGCGTTGTGGACCGCGCGGCGTGCTTTCAAAGCCTGTTCAGGCGGGAGATTGGTGAATTTGTCGAAGTCGTAGTCCGGCTCGTCGAGTTCGCCCGCGCACGCGCCTTCCCATTCGTGGGCGTCGCAGATGCGTTTGCCCATCGCCGCGCAGATTTCCACGGCCTCGTTCGCCTGGGTCCACACCACGGGGTACTCGCAGGGGATATCGGGGAACTCGAACTGGTCGATGCAGGTCTTCGCTTCCTCCGGTTTCTGGGTGCTGGGATTATAGAGCGGGGCCATGTAGGGCGCGCCGCAGATCTTCTCGAACTGCGCGTTCTCGAAGGTCACGCCTTTCTTCTTCGCGTTGTCGAGGCACTCTTCGACCGTCTCCGGGTGTTTGGTGATCGCCGGGTTGCCCTGGCCGATGATGTGCGATTTCTTCTGAAAGGGTTCGAGGACTTTTTTATAGTTTGCTTCGAGCTCTTCGCGCGTCGCAGATAAGCCAAATGTACTTACAAAGAGCAAGCTCAGCACGTAACGCTTCATAGACACACTCCAGTGGGAACAGGATGGGAACGGGTTGACATCCATTCTACCTAGAATTGACTTATGTGGTAAAGACCGAGCGTTGCCATTCGTAGACTTGCGTGCGGAAAGTTGAAACGGTAGGCTGTGAACTC
Organism: Oligoflexus sp.; assembly: GCA_030151925.1. Lineage (GTDB taxonomy): Bacteria > Bdellovibrionota_B > Oligoflexia > Oligoflexales > Oligoflexaceae > Oligoflexus. Next base: position 4,607 of record JASLCY010000254.1, on the reverse strand, counting down.
TTTTCGCTGGGAATCTGCATATTTTTGAGGAGACTTCATGAACGCACGTCTGACTTTGCTCGCCCCTCTGCTCTTGGCTGGTACGGCTTTCGCGGCAACCCAAGAAAAAACGGTTTCGATCCTCGCCGGCGCGGACCGCGGTGGGTTGGCCCTCGGCGCGAACTTCGATGTGAACGATACGGCGAACGAAGCCTACGGCGGATACGCCCGCGTCTTCTCCAAGGATAAAAAAGAGGGGGCGCCGGCTCTTTTCGCTGTGGGCGGCGAGTTTCGCGGCCAGGTCAAGGTCGGCCTCATCCAGTACTATATGAGCCCCGGCTTCGGCATCATCCAGCACACCTACGACGATACCAAACTTCTCGTGGGCCCAAGCCTGGCTTACGGTATGACGGCCGAACTCGATAAGATGACTTCCATCGGCATCGAAAATACCAAACTTTACAGTTGGGGCGGCAAATACAAAGGCCTGATCGCCGACGCCTTCCTCGCCCAATTCCGTTTCAGCTTCTACTGAGCGTCCGTCGGGCGAAGGACGACGGCCTCGCATTTATGAGATGGCTTCATGCATTTCGGTCGCGTGATTGATGACAAAAATCTGGATCTGAGCCTGCCTGAAGAGGCGGCCCGGACCTCGCGTTACCTGGAGCTGGCCCATCGCGGCCGCGGCCTGATCTACTGCGGCGCCCCCATCTGGGGCTGCCGCGAATGGGAGGATCTCGTCTATCCCCAGGGCGCCCGCCCTTCGCAGTACCTTCGTTATTACGCCAGGCGTTATTCCACGATCGAGCTGAATAGCACCTTCTACAGCACGCCGAGCGAGGAGCAGGTGAGGGCGTGGTGCCGCGAGGTCGGGCCGGAGTTCTTGTTCTGCCCGAAGGTCCTCAAGGACGTTTCCCATGAGCTGGAGAAGGGGCAGTGGCGTCAGCCCCTGCTTCGGCATCTCGAGGCGGTCACGGCTTTCGAGGACCATCTCGGCCTCAGTTTCCTGCAGCTTCCGGAATGGTTCGACGTCTCGCGTTTTCCGGCTCTGGAAGCCTTTGCGGAGTTCTGGCCGAAGGATCTGCCGCTGGCGATCGAATTCCGCCATGCGTCCTGGTTCCAGGGCGCGGCTCTCAAGGATCCGCTCGTGAATTTCCTGTACCGGCGCGGCTTCGCGACCGTCATCACCGATACGCCGGGAGCCCGCGAGGTGCTGCATAGCTCGCTGACCGCGGAAACGGTGCTCGTGCGTTTTCAGGGAGTCTTTCCTTCGCGGCAGGACGATGCGCGGCTCAAGCAGTGGGCGGAGCGCCTCAGCTCATGGGCTGCGCGTGGCATGGACAGGATTTTCCTGGCGATTCATCAGCCGAAAAACGCAGTCATCCCTCTGACGGTAGATGCGGCGCTTCGGTATATCTATGCGCATAAAGGTGGGAGTCTGATCCAGCCTGCTGTGGAACCTTCTCTCGGCAGGTCCGAAGCCGAGGCCGAGGATTGACAGAAGTCTCCTAGCCCCGGATCTTGGAAAAGCGAAACTTAAGCGTTTTGCTGTTGGCTGCGTTGCTCATAGAGCTGGTCGAAGTTGATAGGCGCGAGGACCAGCGGAGGGAAGCTGCCCTTCAGGCATAGGTTGTCGACGGTTTCACGAAGGTAAGGGAAGAGGATGTTGAGGCAGAAGGTGCCGATTAGACGGTTCAACTGCTCACCTTCAAGACCCTTGATCGTGAAGATACCCGCTTGTTCGACTTCGATGACAAAAGCGGCCTTGTCGTTGTTTTTGGCCGTGATAGTCATTTCGAGGGTGACTTCGTAGACCGAATCAGCGATAGGACGGTGTTTCGTTTGCATTTCGACGTTGATTTGCGGCTTCCAGGCCTGCGAAAAGCTTTCGACGGGATTGGGAGATTCAAAGGAGACGTCTTTCACGTAGATGCGCTGGAGAGCGACTTGGATTTCATTTTCTGCCATATATTGCCTCCTGAATTATAGAAATCTTAAGCCCCAGAACGTATCGTAAAGAATAAGCCAAGGCCAGCATAAAGTGAGAAGCGAAGAACGCTGAGACGGGGACAGACGCCATGCCGAGAAGGAGTTTTTGATGAATCCACGAACCTGGGGCCGTTCAGCCCTCATCCTCATGGTGCTGAGTATGATGCTGCAAAGCTGTGCATTTCGACAAATCATCTATTCGAAGCTCGATTGGGTGGCGATGTATCAGATCGATGCCTACCTCGATCTGACGAGAGAGCAGAAAGCCAAATATAAACCCATCATGACCGAAGCCGTGAATTGGCTGAAGAAGGAGAAGGTCCCGGGAGCCGTCGTCGCGGTCGGCAAGCTGAAGGACGCGGCCCACGAGCATCATTACGACGATGCGATGAACAAGGGCTTCGTCGCCGAGGTGAATGCGATCCGAAAGGATTTCGTGAATCATTATGAAAGCCAGATACTCGACCTCCTCGCCGGCCTGAGCGACGATCAGCTCGCCTACCTCGCGAAGAAGATGAAGAAGTCGAACGAGCCGCTCGAGGACGTCCTCGAGGCGAAGGACGTGGGCGCCGCCTACGACAAGACCCTGAAGAAGCAGTACAAGGCGGTCGAGGAATGGTACGGGGACCTCAGCGACGCGCAGAAGGACGCTTTCTACAAGGCGATGCATCTCGAGACCGAGCAGATCAAGGCTCGCCTGGCCGGACGCGCGGGCATGCAGGACTTCATCCTCGCCACCCTGAAGACCCACGATCGCACGAAGATCGCCGCGATGGTGAAGACCTTCGCCGACACCGGCGAAGTCTGGACCGATCCCAAATACATGGAGTATCGCCGATCGTCCGAGGTGAAGTGGGATAATTATCTCAAGGCGCTTCACGCGAGCCTGACGGAAGCCCAATGGAAACATCTGGAAGGCAAGCTCGAGGACCTGCAGAACGATTTGCGCGGCATGATAGGCCAGGGCTGAGCCTGGCCTCGCGGGATCAGTTATAAAGGTTCTTCAGCACGTTGTAGGCGGGGCGGGGATTGCGGTCGATATCGACGATGCCCCACCATTCCTCGTTGAAGACGCCGTCCGGGAAGGGCCCGCCGCCGGGCGCGATGCCGCCCATGTCGTGCGTCGAGTCCGAACCGTTCGAGTCCTTCCACCATTCGTCGTTCCATTCGAAGATCGTTCCGCCGAGCGCGACGTTGCTCGAGGATTTCGCCGAGAGGTTCGCCAGGATCTCTTTGACCAGAGCCTCGGTGGCTTCGGCCTGGGCATTCTCGTCGACGTGATCGCGGTTGACGGCGTCAGCGCCGAATTCACCGATGAACATAGGTTTGGAGCTGAGGGCGGCCCACTGCTTGAAGTGGTCGCCGAAGGTCTTGCCCGAATAGATATTGAGTCCCCAGACGTCCACCGCGCTCAGGGAGTCGACGATGGCCTTGGTGGGGATGTCGCCGTAATCGCTCGTCACGGGATGCGTGTCGTCGGCCGATTTGATGAGTTTCGCGACGCTGGCGATCTTCGCGTAGACCTGGCTCTGATCGATCGAACTGTACAGCGCGTTGTAGTTCCATTCATTCCCGATTTGCCACATGAGCGTGCTGCGATGGTCCTTGAGCGCGCTGACCGTCGCCTTTACCTGCGCGTCCGAGATGCTCGCCACGTTCATGGCCGGCACGATCACGAACAGGCCGTATTTGTTGAGCAGCGCCAGCACGCGGCTGTCGCGGATCACTTCGTAGGTGCGGAGCGTGTTGATGCCCGCATCCTTCATCAGGCTGAAGTCTTTTTCGATGGCCTTGAGGTCGGCGTCCGAGGGATTCACGAACATCGTGCTGTTCGTGATCTGATTCTGGCCCTTGCGCACGGGGTTGTAGCACACGCCTTTGATGGTGAAGGGCTTGCCGTCCACCAGGAGTTGGCGGCCCGAGACCTTGATTTCGAGTTTGGCGTCGGGATCGCCGTAGATCGTCTTTGTGATCGCCGAGCCGATCGAGCTCAGGATGCCGCCCGAATCCGAAGAGTTCGAGCTGTTCGTATCCGCATCCATGGTTTCATTGGTGCCGACCGTCACCGAACCGGTGCGCGTTTGCATGCTGGCCGTGCTGAGCGAGCCGTTCGAAGAGTTTACGTCCTGCGAGTTCACGCCCGATCCATCGGCCGCGCCGGAGGAATTCTGGTCCGCATCGCTCGAGGGCTCGGCGCTGCTGTCCTGGGACTGGCTGCTATAGGCGCTGGAATCCGCGGCCATCTTCGGGCCGATATGCGGACGCTCGAGATCGCTCGCTCTATCGCAGCCCAGGTTCAACCCGAGCACGAGTCCCAAACCGCAACTCAAACGGATGAGTGTCTGCATGCCTTATCCCGCCAATTCTATTTGTGCGAGGTTCTTATCGGCTGGAGCCGGGCGGTTCTTGATGGATCGCCAAGCTTTAATTATTTTCTAAGTGATTTCATGGCGATGGCGGGTAGATTTGCGGCTTTTTGGGGGTATAAATTAAACCAAAAAAAGCCCCGAGCTCGCTAAAACCCGGTGTTTGACCCTAGGAGTAATAAAAAACCTCCGGGCATTCGATCCCGGAGGTCCATCAAGGGTGAGGTCAGAGAATCAATCGTTCAAGTGCTTCGCGTAGAAGCTCAGCATATG
>JASLCY010000240.1 GCA_030151925.1 Oligoflexus sp. | reverse complement strand
CTTTCCCTAGCCGCATTTTCCTCCCGCAAAAAAGGCTCTCGGAGCGTTTCCGAGAGCCTTTGTCCTTTTCAGGATGAGCGGCGGATTCAGTGGGACATCGCGATGTGCACGTGGAGGATTTGGATCGCGGCGGGCGTGATACCGCTGATCCGCGAGGCCTGCCCGAGGTTCAGGGGCTTATGCCGCTTGAGCTTCTCCACCACTTCGCGGCTGAGGCCCATCAGGCTCTCGTAGCGAACGGTCTCGGGGATCTTCACGCGATCGAGCTGGTCCGCGGTGCGGATCGCGCGCTGCTCGCGGACGATATAACCTTCGTACTTGACCTCGATCTCGAGGCGGCGCAGCAGCGAAGCGCCGTAGCCTTGGTAATAAGGCACGTAGGGCACGAGATCCTGGATGCCGACGCGCGGCTTGCGCAGGATCGCGTCGAGGCGCGTGCCGGTGTTGTCCTTCGCGTCGAGGAATTCCTCCGGCACTCCGAAAGCGCCGATGCCGGTTTCCTTGGTGTAGGCGAGCAGCTCGTTCAATTTTGCGAAACGCTCGAGGAACTTCTCGTGCGCGGCGTCGGTGACGAGGCCGATCGCATGGCCCTTGGCGGTGAGGCGGAGATCCGCGTTGTCCTCGCGAAGGAAGAGACGGTGCTCCGCGCGCGAGGTGAACATGCGGTAAGGCTCGTTGGTGCCTTTGGTCACGAGGTCGTCCACCAGGACGCCGATATAGGCTTCCGATCGATTCAGGACGAAGGGTTCCTTGCCCTGCGCCCGGTGGCAAGCGTTGATGCCGGCGATGAGGCCCTGCGCGGCGGCCTCTTCATAACCGGTCGTGCCGTTGATCTGTCCCGCGAGGAAGAGCCCGCCGATCTTCTTCGTCTCGAGGCTGGTCGAGAGTTCGGTCGGATCGACGAAATCGTATTCGATCGCATAACCGGGGCGGATGATCTCGGCCTTCTCGAGGCCCGGCACCGTGCGGATGAATTCGATCTGCGCGTGCAGCGGCAGCGAGGTCGAGAGGCCGTTCGGATAGACTTCGACGGTGTCGTAGCCCTGCGGCTCGAGGAAGATCTGGTGCGAGGCGCGGTCCGGGAACTTCACCACCTTGTCTTCGATCGACGGGCAGTAGCGGGGGCCGATGCCGACGATCTCACCGCTGTAGAGCGGCGACTCCTTCAGGTATTTTTGGATGACCTCACGCGTCTTCTCGTTCGTGTGGGTGATGTACATGGGGATGAGCTTTTGCGTGATCGCCTCGTTCTCGAAGCTGAACGGCACGATATCCTCATCGGAATGCTGGACCTCGCAGCGCTCCCAATCGATGGTCTTCGCGTCGAGGCGCGGAGTCGTCCCGGTCTTCATGCGGCCCACGCGGAACCCGAAGCGGCGGATGCATTCGGCGAGGCCGATGCTCGGCGCGTCGCCCGCTCGGCCGGCGCTGATCTTTTCCATGCCGACGTGAATGAGGCCGTTGAGGAAGGTTCCGGTGGTGATCACCACCGCCGGGGCGAAGAATTTTCCGAACAGGCGGGTTTCCGCGCCTACAACTTTCGTTTGATCGGGTGTAGACTCGTCGAGGAGCAGCCCTTCGACTGTGTCCTGGCGGATGTGAAGGCCTTGAGTGTTCTCGAGAACGTGCTTCATATAGCGGGCGTAGAGGCCCATATCCGCCTGCGCGCGTGACGACCAGATGGCTGGTCCTTTCGTGCGATTTAAGACCCGGAACTGGATGCCGTTGGCGTCGATCGCCTTACCCATTTGACCGCCGAGTGCATCGATTTCTTTGACAAGGTGCCCCTTGGCGGTTCCGCCGACGGCCGGGTTACACGACATTGCGGCAATACGATCTACCGATTGCGTGATGAGCAGCGTTTTTGAGCCCATGCGAGCGGCTGCCAATGCGGCTTCACACCCGGCATGTCCGCCGCCGATCACGATAACGTCGAATTGATTCATGAACCACCTCGTCTAAGCACTCGGACTAGAGAAAACGCGGAATATCAGTGCACCGCAGGGAAAGAAGAGCTAGTAGCGCAATAGGTCAATTAAGACAAGGGAAGATACGAACGCGTATCAGCGAACTATCCGTTCCGATAGTCTCTAAAGCGTTGTTTTCCAGAGACTTTCACCTGTTTTGCAGCGCTTGCTATTTTGGGACCTATCAAGTAAATCTTGAACACTTCGTTGGCTTTACCCGGGACAAATAAGGAAGAACAGGATGGCAATTTTTGAAGAACTGACCACCATGGGCCATGAACAGGTGGTCTTCTGCCACGACAAGGCAACCGGCCTCAAAGCTATCATCGCAATCCACGACACGACTCTTGGACCGGCGCTGGGCGGTTGTCGCATGTGGGATTACAAGTCGGAAGAAGAAGCCCTTCGCGACGTTCTCCGTTTGTCTCGCGGCATGACCTATAAAAACGCCGTCAGCGGCCTGAACCTCGGCGGCGGTAAATCGGTCATCATCGGCGATCCGAAGAAGCTGAAGAGCGAAGCGTTCTTCAGGACCTTCGGCCGTTTCGTGAACTCCCTCGGCGGCCGCTACATCACCGCCGAAGACGTGAATATCCGCGTCAACGATATCGAACTCGTCGGTCTCGAGACCGACTACGTCGCGGGCATCACCTCGCGCGCCGGCGGTTCGGGCGATCCTTCGCCGGTCACCGCCTGGGGCGTGTACCAGGGCATCCGCGCTTCGGTCCAATTCAAGCTCGGCAAAGGCAGCCTCAAGGGCGTTAGCGTAGCCGTACAAGGCTGCGGCGCGGTCGGCTCGCATCTGATCGAGCACCTGACGGCGGAAGGCGCGAAGGTCTTCGTCGCCGACATCGACGCCGAGAAGGTGAAGGAGATCGCTCGCAAGTACGGCGCTGAGCCGACTCCTCTCGAAAACATCCACAAGCTCAAGGTCGACGTCTTCGCCCCTTGCGCCCTCGGCGGCTTCCTCGACGACCGCACGATCCCCGAGATCCAGGCGCCGATCGTCGCCGGAGCCGCGAACAACCAGCTCCTCGACGAGACGATCCACGGCAGCATGCTGCGTGAGCGCGGCATCCTCTACGCTCCGGACTACGTGATCAACGCCGGCGGCGTGATCAACGTCTACCAGGAGCTCGCGGGCTACAACGCCGACGTCGCGAAGCAGCGCGCTTCGAACATCTACAACACGCTCATCAATATCTACAAGGAAGCGGATGCGAAAGGCATCACCACGAACCAGGCTTCGGGCATCATCGCCGAAGAGCGCATTCGTGCCGTGAGGGCGATGAGCCCTCTGCGCAACACCCTGGCGAACCAGAACTGGACGCAGCACGACCTCTTGAAGCCTCGTTGATCGATAGGAGAAGCCATCTCATGAATGAGGCGGCTTCGAACGCTTACGAAGTTTAAGGCCTCTTGAAGCCTTTACCAAGGTCTTGGAAGGTCCCGCCCCGAACATCCCGGTTCGGGGCTTTTTTTATTCGCGGATTTCTTAATGCGCGGCTTTAGGCTGTGCGGGCTTCGAGGGGGCGTCACGGAGAATGAGGAGCTGGCCTTTTTTCACGGAGACCTGCTGGACGTCGCTGATCTTGCCGTCGTTCGAAACGCTGACGCTGTATTCGCCCGGCTTGACGAACGCGCGCGTCACGTAGATCGCCGCGGGAAGGGTCGTCCAGCTGCGGGTGTCGGCGGTCTCCGTGACCGCACCGTAGATGTTCCCCGCGAGCCAGCCGATGGCGCCGAAGTCCTTGGCCGCCTTCTGGGTGAGCTGGCCTTTGAGGAGCAGGCGCGCGGCTGATTTCGCGATCATCCGCTGGCGCCTGTCCTCGAGGTTCTCGTAGGCTATCGTGTTGAAGTTCTGCGCGATCTCCCCCGGCTCGAACAGGCCGTCGTTCAACCGAAGGCCGGTCTGGCGATAGACGGCGCTGCGTTTGTGGATCACGGGGAAGGAGAAACGCACGACCTGGCCGCCGATCGGCAGCACGAACTCATTCGTCACCTTCTCGTTGATCAGGCCGAGCTCGTGGACGACGACGATGGAGCCCGAATCGAGCGGCGTCTTCGTCATGTCGAGCGTTTGATACTGCTTGGC
>JASLCY010000228.1 GCA_030151925.1 Oligoflexus sp. | reverse complement strand
TTCTTCAGCAGGCGCTCGTAGAGGACGCGCTCGTGGAAGGCGTGCTGGTCGAGCGCCAGGAGATGATCGTTGTGCTCGAAGAAGAGGTAGCACTTCTGGAAGGCACCGACGAACTTGAGTTCGTCCCAGGGGATCTCGTGTTCGGCTTCCTTGGGTTTCTGCGCTACTATCGCCTGGGCATGGGCCTGCTTGAAGGCTGCAACGGCGGACGGTTTGGCCGCAGGCGTGGACGCAGCCTGCGCGGCCGGCGACGTCTGCGCGGCCGGCGACGTCTGCACGGCCGGCGATGCAGCTGGCGCGCTTGGCGAAGCCTGCATGGAAACGGACGCGGCCGGCGTAGATGGGCGAACGTCAGACGCAAATTTCGCGGTAGATGCAGCGGCCGGGCGAGCGTCAACTGTATGCTTCGCGGGTGCCGGGGCATCAGATGCGCCTTTCGGCGGCGCATACGCAGGAATTTTGCTCGGCGTCGAACGCACCGGGCTGGAATGCGGGCCGTCGAACGACATCGTCGTGCGTTTCACGCCCTCGCTGCCCCTCTCACGCGCCTGCTCCAGGGCGATCGCGGCGAAGTCCTCGCGCTCCTGCTTGCGGGCCGGCGTCAGCATAAGGTCGAAATCAAGCGGAGCCTGAACCGGCGTGGGTTTAACGGCAGCCGAAGCGCCGCTCTTCACAGGCTCCTTGCCGCTCGTCACGCTGATCGGATCGGGCCGCGACTCATAGAGCGGCTTCGCGCCGCCCCAAGCGCCCTTACGCAGGCTCTCGCGGATCACGGCCGCGACGGAATCCTGGACCTCGGAGCCGTATTGGAAACGAAGCTCGGTCTTCGCCGGGTGGACGTTCACGTCGACGAGCGACGCTTCCATATCGATATGAAGCACCGCGACCGGGAATTTCCCGCGCAGCAGATGCGAATGATAACCGCGCAGGATCGCGAAGCGGAGCAGCTTGTCCTTCACCCAGCGATTGTTGACGAAGGTGAAGATATGCTTCGCCGTGCTCTTATCGACCCCGGGCGGCGAGATCAGGCCCTCGATGCGAAGGTGCTTGTCCTTGTGCTTCACGTAGATCAGGCGATCGCTCACCTCTTCGCCGAGGATGGCTTGCGCACGCACGCGCAGCGCGGACTCGCCGCGTTCCCAATCGTCGCTCAGGGGCAGGGGGCTGACGGAAAACACTTCCTTGTCGTTATGCAGGAACCTAAAGCCGAGATGCGGCAGCGACAGGGCGAGCGCCTGCAGATACTCATGGCACACGGCGAATTCCGCGGCGGCCGTCTTCATGAAAGTCTTCCGCGCGGGAACGTTGAAGAAGAGGTCTTTGACGGTCAGGGTCGTGCCGTAGGCGCCTTGCCACGGATAGGTCTTGGTCGTGCCGTCCTCGTGCTGAACGCGCACGCCCTCCTTGCTCTCGCGATTCATCGTCTGCAGCGTGAGGCGGCTCACTGAAGAGATCGAGGCGAGCGCTTCGCCGCGGAAGCCCATGGTGGCGACTTCGAAGAGCTCGTCCGCTTTCCGCAATTTGGATGTCGTGTGTCTTTTAAGCGCCATAACAGCGTCTTCGGGACTCATACCATGACCGTCGTCCGAGATTTCGATCAGCTGGCGACCACCGTCCTTTAAAGCCACACGAATGTGCTGAGCGCCGGCATCTATGGCATTTTCGACCAGTTCCTTCACAACACTGGCGGGTCTCTCGACAACTTCACCGGCTGCGATCTTGTTTATGAGTTCGTCATCAAGTAAATGTACTTTCGCCATGGCTTTACCTTTCTGACTTTTAGGACCCGCTTGTTATGGACAGCAGATATATCACCAGCGCCCTCAAACCGGAACAATTACCTGATTTCCCGCAGCCGGAGATCGCGCTGATTGGCCGTTCCAACACGGGCAAATCCACTCTTCTGAATCAGATCCTGGGGCGCAAGAAACTCGCGCGCAGCGGCAGCACACCCGGCCAAACGCAGATGATCAACTTCTTCGGACTCGGTGAGGATCTGATTTTCGCCGACTTGCCGGGCTACGGTTTCTCCGCGATCAACAAGAACGTCGCGGAGCAGTGGGAACCGCTCGTCGCAGGATACATGCAAAGGCCGAATATCGTCGAGTTCCTATTCCTGATCGACATCCGTCGCGAATTCAATGACACGGATTGGGCCTTGGTCGAATGGCTCGGGCGGAATATCCCGGTCTATGTAGTCCTCACGAAAAGCGATAAACTCTCGCGCCAGGAGCAGACGAAGCGCGTCGCGGAAGTCAGGGCTGAGCTTGTGAAGCATAAGATCGATGTGCGGAAGGTGCTGGCGGTGTCGAGCCTGAAGCAGGACGGCATTCAGGAGCTGCGCGAGGACATCTTCGCGCACGCCCCTAAAAAAGCATGATCACTCGGCGATCTTCGCCTGTTTTTTCAGGACTTTCTCGCAGATGTGCCAGAGTTCGTCCTTTTCATCGAGATGGCTCATCATCGAGCCGAGGCGATGGGAGAGGATGCCGATGAGTTCGCGGGGTTCGATATCGGGATCGGTGATATAGTTCATCATGACGTCATCGATGTCGCTAGCCATCTGGATGAGCTTTTGCGCGACGACTTCCTCGCGTTTGACCTCTTTGGTCTTGAATTCAATGACTTTTGCCATTTTGAGCCTCCTTACCACAGAGTATGCGGGGTCCGACGGATCCCGTCCTAGCCGAGGCTGCCCCAGTCCCCGTTGTAATACTTATCGGCAGAATGGGCCAGTTCCCATTAATGATAACAAATATTCGCTTTAAGCCGAACGGCGTTCTGGTGTAAGTTTTCTCTTCATTTTAGGTATAAGCCTAGTCTTGTCAGGATGTTAACGTGCCTGTTTTACCCCCCGAGACTAGCCACGTTAACCCTTTGAAACTTCGTTGGAGTTCTCCCATGTCAACTTCCTCCTTTGATTTGGTGGTTATCGGTTCCGGCCCCGGTGGCGAGGTCGGCGCGATCAAAGCGGCCCTCCTAGGCCTTAAAGTCGCCCTGGTGGAAAAGGCTGAACACCTTGGAGGAACCTGTCTGAACTGGGGCTG
>JASLCY010000219.1 GCA_030151925.1 Oligoflexus sp. | reverse complement strand
ACGTTTTGTTGACTTCAATGTTTTCCGCAATCTTCAGACCATGTCCAGCCAAGCCTGGGAGTTGGATTTGATCGCCTTCTTTGGTCGTGAGGATGGTGAGGTCGGTTGTTTCGGTAGCGGGCGTTTCTGCATGTGCGCTGCCTACGAGAAGAAGCGAGGAGAGAAAACTTGTTGCGAGATGTTTCATGGCAATTTCCTTTCAGTACTTTCAACCTGTCAGAAAGGATATATCCCAAAAATAGAGCAAGGAAAAGCCAATTTTTATGGATTTTTATGCGAGAAATTTTCATGCAAAGATTTCAGTCGTTTGAGCAACGCAAGCACAGCTCAGTGATCACCATACTGCTGAGATGAAGAAAGATCAGGTGCTTATTTCGCCGCGCAAGACCTGGGCGACGGCCAAGAAGAAAGTGAAGCTCGAGCTTCACTTGTATTTATACGCTTGATTAGCTGAACGGGAATAATTAAAGGGATCAGTTTTTTCTCAATGCTTGAAATGCCGGACTCCGGTAAACACCATCCCGATCTTGTGCTCATTGCAGGCCGTGATTGATTCGGCATCCCGCATCGAGCCGCCCGGTTGGATGATGTTCTTGATCCCCAGCTTCGCGGCGGTGTCCACGCTATCCCGGAAGGGGAAGAACGCGTCGCTCGCCATCACCGCGCCTTGCAGGGAGCGGCCGAATTCCGCGGCTTTCTGGGCCGCGAATTGCGCGGAATCGATCCGGCTCATCTGCCCCGCGCCGACCGCGAGCGTCTGGCCGTCCTTCGCGTAAACGATCGCGTTCGACTTCACGTGCTTGCAGACCCGCTGCGCGAAGACCAGATCGTTCATGGCCGCGGCATCGGGTTTGGCTTCGGTGACGATCTCAAAGCGGCTCGCGGCCGTGCGGGCCTGGTCTTTCTCCTGAAGGAGGAGGCCGCCGAGCACGGAGCGGACGTCGTACTGCTTCTCGAGCGTCTCGGTATCACGAAGATAAGGCACCTCGAGCAGGCGGAGATTCTTCTTGGCCGCGAGGATCTTCTGCGCCTCAGCGTTGAAGCCCGGCGCCGCGATGCACTCGAGGAAGAGCTGGCTCAAGGCTTCCGCAGTCGGGCCATCGACCTCGCGATTGAAGGCGACGATGCCGCCGAAGGCCGATTTGGGATCGCTGGCGAGCGCTTTTTGATAGGTGGCGAGCAAGGCTTCGCCGGCCGAGCCGATGGCGACGCCGCAAGGATTCGTGTGTTTGATGATCGCGACGGCCTGGTGCTCGGGAAAGTCGGCGACGAGCTGCACGGCGCCGTCGATGTCGAGCAGGTTGTTGTAGGAGAGCTCCTTGCCTTGCAGGACCTTGGCGGTTTGCAAGCCGCCCTTGGCGCTCAGAGCGCTTCGATAGAACTTCGCCTGCTGATGCGGATTCTCGCCATAACGCAGCGCCGAGACTTCGGTGAGGTCGAGATGCAGGGCCTTGGGCAGCGCCTCGGCCTCATTCTCGTATAGGCCGGCGATCATCGCATCGTAATTCGAGACGTGGCGGAAGACCTTGCCGGCCAGCTCGCGGCGGAAAGCGGTCGGCAGCTCGCCTTTTTGCAGATGCTCGAGGCAGCGTTGATAATCTTTCGGATCGATGACGGGAAGGGACGAGAGATAATTCTTCGCCGCCGCCCTCAGCATGCAAGGCCCCCCGATATCCACGTATTCGATCGCCTGCGGCAGGTCGAGCCCAGCGTCGAGAGCCTTCTTTTGAAAGTCGTAGAGGTTCACCACCACGAGATCGATAGGCCGGATCCCCAGCTCTTCGACCTGCGCGACGTGCGCGGGCCTTTGCCGATCGAAGAGGATGCCGCCGTGGATCTTCGGATGCAGCGTCTTCACGCGGCCGTCGAGGATCTCGGGGCTGCCGGTGTAGGCCGAGGCCTCGGTGCAGGCGATGCCGGAGTCCGCGAGGAGTTTCGCGGTCCCGCCGGTCGAGAGGATCTCATAACCGAGGGCCGCGAGGCCCTTGGCGAAAGGAATGAGATCGGTTTTATCGGTGACGGAAAGGAGGGCGAGAGGCTTGGAACGGGACATGGACTTTACCTCGTATGGGATGCTTCTTGCTGCGCTTCCTGGAGTTCGCTTAAAAAACCGCTTTGCTGGCCGAGGCGCGCGATCTTGAGGATCAGCTCGCGGTCGGTCTCGGTCTTGAGGAGCTTTTGATAAGCCTTTTCATAGATGCGGAAGACCTGAGGATCCTCTTGGCGATCCGCGGGGGAGAATCCGAGGCTGTCGCCGGTGAGCGCGCAGACCAGGATGTAGATGCGGGCCATCTCGAACTTGGGGACGGCGTGCTCATGTCTGGCCGCGTCGAAGTCTTGGGGAGCGAGGCCGAAGTCCGCTTCGTTCAGAAGATAAAGGGTCATATCCTTGAGCGTGAGTTTAAGACCGGCTTCATTATGTTCATACTGAGGAACCCTGATGCGCTCGACACGCTCGTCTCGCGCGTCGAGATCGAAATCGTCTTCGTGGCTGTTCATAGACCCTCCAAAAGTTGCGCCTAACCATACAAGATGACTCGGAGCTTCGGCAAGCCTCCTTTTCTCTAACCCTTGGTAGTGGCGTATTTAATTATCTACCTTGCAATGCACGCTACCAGGTGTTAGCTTGAAGATGAGAGGAGCTAACGGATGAGTACACAGCTGAAAAAAGGCACTTTGGAACTCTGCGTTCTCGGCGCCTTGTCGCGCGCCGATCGCTATGGCTACGAGTTGGTCGAGATCATTTCTCGTCATATCGACATAAGCGAAGGCACGATTTATCCGCTTTTGCGCCGCTGCCTCAACGATGGGCTGTTCGATAGCTATTTGAAGGAATCCGATCAGGGACC
>JASLCY010000133.1 GCA_030151925.1 Oligoflexus sp. | reverse complement strand
GCGCGACGTAACCACCATCAATACCAACGAGAAGAGCGGTTCCCGGCGAGGCATCGCCGACCTTCTTCGCTTCGCCGATCACAACCTGAGCGCCTACGAATCCGCCGCCGACGTTCTTATCCACGGGATCTTCGCTTTGCGCATAAGCGAAACCAGAAGCACACAGCACGATACTTGCCAAAACGACACGAAATGTCATAGTTCCTCCGTTGGGACTAAATCTCGATCATTCTATGACTTTGCTTTTGCCTTGCCAAGGAGCAACAGATTGATTAAGTTCCTCCGACCTATGTGGCATTTGGTTAGAGTCGAGAGGAAAAATCGATGGCTTCTCCTACAAAAAAATCTAAAGTACGTCGCGCAATCAACAAGGCGCGTGCTGGTAAAAAACGCAAAAATAAACTCCGCGTTCACGGTTCCACAGCTCCTAACCTGAAGCTGAACGTGCCGAACGCGAACGAAAAAGCTCAACTCGCAGCGGCTAAGAAAGCTTAATTTTCGTCAAAGTTTTGAATTTAGGAGCGCCTTCCTTTGATCCGACGCTCGGATCTCCAGGTCGTGCTCCTTTGTTCATTTGTGGGTTTGGAGGCTGGAACTTGGTTGCTTCAAGCGATTTAGCGGTCGAACAGATCTCCGACGCCCTCCAGGGGCGCAGACTGGACGTCATCGTCTCCGGCTCGATCGGGGCCGTGGAAAGCGTGCGTTTTCTCCGTTCGTTAAGGCGGCTCGGAGCTGAGGTCCAGCCCTGGCTCACCAAGGGCGGAGCGCTCTTCACGACGGACACCGCTCTCTCCTGGGCGGCCGCGAATCCCTGCCGCACGCAGTTCGAAGGCACCGCCTCGCATATCGCCCTCGGCGACGCCTGCATCATCGCCCCGGCTTCCTCCAGCATAATCGCGAGAATAGCCGCGGGACAGACCGATACGCCGACCTCAGCTTTGATCGCTTCCTATCTGGGGCAGAAGAAGCCGGTGTATCTTGTCCCGAATATGCACGACAGCCTCCACGATTCGCCTTTCGTGCAGGAAAATCTGCAGAAAATCAGCCCCTACGTCACGATCCTCGGCGCCCGTCGCGAAGAAGACAAACAGAAGTTTCCCGAACCCGCTATCCTCGCCGATCACGTCGCCCATAAACTCAACCAGCGTCCCGCGAACATCCTCATAACGCTCGGCACGACGCGCGGCTACATCGATGACGTTCGTTACATCTCCAACTACTCCTCCGGAGCGCTCGGCAGCCGTATCGCTGAAGAGCTTTACCGCCAGGGCTTTCAGACCACCGTGGTGCACGGCCCGAGCCCGATCGCACCCAGGACCTTCACCTCGCTCCAGGACGTCGAGACCAACGCCCAGATGGAAGAGGCGGTGAGAACCGCCGAGAAATCGGGGATAAAAGGCGCGATCTTCGCGGCTTCGGTGCTCGATTTCATTCCGAAGGACAAGGTCAGCGGCAAGATCCGCTCGCACGAAGAGCTGAAAGTCGAGTTCCAGGCGACGCCGAAGATCATAGGCGCGATCCAGGGGAATCTCGGGTTCAAGGTCGGTTTCAAGCTGGAGACCGGCGAGCTGGCCGAATCCCTTGCGCGCGATTACCTGACTCGTTATAAATTAAGTCATCTTGTGATGAACAACCTCCAGAAGGTCAGCGCGAAGGCTCACGAAGCCGACGTCTGGCGCGCGGACGGTTCGGCTCTCAAACACGTTGCCGGCAAGGAGACCATAGCTCGTCTCCTCGCCGCGGAAGCTAAGAAAATCTTGGGATGAGCATATGAAATATCTTTTGGCCCTCTGGGTCTGGGTCGTTTTCATCACCACCACCTGCCTGCTCTTCGTGGTCCTCTGCGGAGTTTACGGGTACCAAAAGCTCTTCAATCCCGAGGGAGCCTCGAACGCCGCGCACGCGATCGCCACGTTCTGGGGGCGGACGATCTTCAATCTCGTACCGGCGTGGACGTATCGCATCGATGGCGCTCAGAACATACCGGGCGACGGCCGCCCCTACGTGCTCGTCGCCAACCATCAATCTACCGCGGATATCTGGGCGCTTTACCTGATCGGGCACCAATTCCGCTGGCTCTCCAAAGACACGATGTTCCGAGTGCCGCTCGTCGGCCTGGCGATGCGTTGGGCGGGTTACGTCTCGATCAAACGCGGTAATAAATCCTCGCAGTACCAGGCGATCGAAGACAGCCGCGCCTGGCTTCGCCGCGGCGTTTCCATGTGTTTCTTCCCCGAAGGCACGCGCAGCGAAGACGGTTCGATCCGCGAGTTCAAGACCGGCGCTTTCCGCCTGGCCCAGGAGGAGCAGGTTCCCATCCTGCCCGTCGTGCTGAGCGGAACGCGTGAGCTGATCGTGAAGAATTCGGGTTTCCCCAAAAAAGCCCACGTGCATATCGAGATCCTTCCCCCGGTCGAATCCATCCCGGGCGAAGATACCAAGGCCTTCGCGTCGCGCGTCCAGGCGATGATAGCCGACGGCCTGAAAAACGTTTCCATGGAAAAAAAAACGAAACCCCTCAGCTTAGCTGAAGGGTCCCTTAAGTCATACGAACTTACAAACCGTTAATTCTCATTAACGTTTCATGTTGATCACTTCTTCCATCATCGTATCGGTGGTCGTCACGGAGCGCGAGTTCGCCTGGAAGCCGCGCTGGGTGCGGATCATCTCCACGAACTGCGAAGCCATGTCCACGTTCGATTCCTCGAGGCTCGACGCGTAGATCGAACCGCGCGTGCCCGTCTGCGCTTCACCGATGCGGGGCTCACCGGATTCGCGTGTCGCGTAGAACTGGTTCCGGCCGGCTTTCATGAGGCCGTCCTGGTTCTCGAAGGTCGCGAGGGCCAAGCCGGCGAGGACTTTTTCCACGCCGTTGGTGTAGTAACCGCGGACCTTGCCGTCGAGGTCGAATTTGAGCGACTTGATGTTGCCCGCCTCATAACCGTTCTGGCTGTGGAAGACGGTGATCGAAGGAGCCGCGACGCTGGTCGAAGCGCCGACGCCGTTACCGCCTTCGGTCGAGATGTTTTTACCGAAGTCGATGACGATCTTCTGGCCCGGCGCCGCGCCTTTCGAGAAGTTCGCTTCGACATCCTCAGGCTCTTCCGCGAGCAGGTTGCCCTTCGAATCGAACTTGACCTTGCCGCGGCCGATCTCCTTGAGTTCGTCGCTGCCGGCGTCGGTCACTTCCTTG
>JASLCY010000113.1 GCA_030151925.1 Oligoflexus sp. | reverse complement strand
CGCCTGCGTTCCCGAATAATCGAATTCCCCCGCCTGGCCGATCGAGAGGCCGCCCGAACCGAGGATCAAGACCTTGGGCGTGCGACCGAGTCCTGCGAGCTGCTTGAGCATAGGCATATTATTTCCTCACCTCCGCTAAGATCTGTTCGAATATCCACGAGGTATCGCGCGGTCCCCCGGAAGCCTCGGGGTGGAACTGCACCGAGCGGAACGGCTTCGTCTTGTGGCGGATGCCTTCGATCGTCTGGTCGTTCACGTTCTTGAACCAGGGTTCCCAATCCGCGGAGAGCGAAGCGTCTTCCACGACGTAACTATGGTTTTGGCTCGTGATGTATCCGCGGCGCGTGCCGATCTCGTAGACCGGCTGATTATGGCTTCGGTGGCCGTAGGGCATGCGGCGCGTGAGAGCGCCGGCGGCGAGCGACAGGATCTGATGGCCGAGGCAGATGCCGAGGATAGGACGGTCGCCCTTCAAGAGCTCGCGCACCTGTTCGACCAGGTCGCCCGTGCGAGTGGGGTCGCCTGGGCCGTTCGAGAGCAGCCAGAGATCGCAGTCAACGTCAGCGAGACGCGTGTTCCAGGGTAATAATTCCACTTCGCAGTCATATTCAAGGAATTGGCGGATAATATTCCACTTCACGCCGCAATCGACTAATCCAACGCGGCGCGAACCCTTGCCGTAGATCACGCGTTCCTGAGTCGAAACTTCAGGCAACACATTATGGCTGCCGGGATCGAAGAAACTGCTTTCGCTTTTCGATCGGAAGAGTGAACCCATATCGCGATATCCCTCGGGACGCTCGGGCTCGATGCGTGCGAGAAGGTTCGGCGTCGAACGTATGAGATGAACCAAATGTCTCGTATCAAGGCCGACGATCGCCGGAACGCCTTGAGATTGCAGCCAGGCATCGAGCGATTGGAAGGCGTTCCAGTGGAACACCTCCGCGGTGTCCGTCGCGAGGATGACCGCGGCTGCGCGCGCTTTCGCGCTTTCGAACCCGCGCGGAATCACTTTCTCCACCGATCCGGGCGCGTCCGGTATTCCGTAGTTGCCGATCAAAGGATACGTGAAGCAGAGGATCTGCCCGAAGTAGGAGGGATCCGTGATCGCTTCGCTGTAACCAACCATTCCCGTTGTGAAAACGAGTTCCCCACTGGCTCTGAGCGGAGCACCGATGAGTTCACCTGAGAAGCTAGTGCCGTCGGAGAGGACGAGCTTACATTTCTGGCGCATGTTTTGGTTCACCCTATGGGTCGAGAAAAATGTAATTTAGGCCGAAAAAAAGTTGCCCGAAGATAGCCGATCGCTCTCGAATTAGCTATGCTTTAGTCGCCTTGAAATTGACCCTAAGACAATTTTGTTGTCCGTTTGTGGACAGGAGTTTGAACAGATGAAAACAAGACAAACTGTCATAGCCTATGCCGGACGCACAGCGATCGGCAAGATGGGTGGAAGTCTCGCAGGCACTCCAGCGCCTCGCCTCGGTGCGGCGCTCGTGGAAGATGCTCTGAAGAAGACCGGCCTCAAGGGCGAAGCAGTTGATGAAATTATCATGGGCCAGGTCCTGACCGCGGGCGTCGGTCAAGCGCCTGCGAGACAAACCGCGATTTACGGCGGCCTGCCTCTTTCCGTTTCGGCGACGACGCTCGGCAAGGTCTGCGGCAGCGGTATGAAAGCGGTGATGCTCGCCGATCAAGCGATCCGCCTCGGCGATGCGGAAATCGTGTTAGCGGGCGGCCAGGAGAATATGAGCCTCGCGCCCCACCTTCTGCCGAATTCACGAACCGGATATCGCTTCGGCCCGTTCGAAGTGAAAGACTCGATGCAATACGATGGCCTCTGGGACCCTTACAACAATATGCCGATGGGCAACTGCGGCGAGCTCTGCGCGAAGGAATACGGCTTCACGCGCGAGGCGCAGGACGAGTTCGCCCTCCAGAGCTACCATCGCGCGCGCAAGGCGGTCGAATCGGGCAACTTCGCCGATGAGATCGTGACCTTCCCGATCCAGGACAAGAAGGGGACGAAGAACTTCGAGATCGACGAAGAGCCCTTCTCGGTCGACCTCGATCGCATCACCTCGCTCCGTCCGGCCTTCGCGAAAGACGGGACGATCACCGCGGCGAACGCCTCGTCGATCAACGACGGCGCCTCGCTCCTCCTGCTCGCTTCGGAAGAGGCGGCTCAGAAGCACGGCCTGAAGCCCCTGGCGAAGATCGTGGCCCAGGCCTCGTTCGCGCAGGATCCGAAGGAGTTCACGACAGCGCCCATCGCCTGCATCAAGAAGGTGCTGAAGAAGGCCGAGCTGTCGGTCGGCGATATCGATCTCTTCGAGATCAACGAGGCGTTCGCCGTCGTGACGATGGCGGCGACCAAAGACCTCGAGCTCGATCCGGCGAAGGTGAACGTCAACGGCGGCGCCGTCGCTCTCGGCCATCCGATCGGCTCGAGCGGCTCACGCATCGTCGTCAGCCTCATCCACGCCCTCAGGCATCGCAAGCTCAAGCGCGGCCTCGCCGCGATCTGCATCGGCGGCGGCGAAGCCACGGCCGTCATCGTCGAGATGCTCTGATCCCGCTCTGCCCCGAAATAAAAAAACCCCTTGAAGCGTCAAGGGGTTTCCATCAAGGGGATTCGTCTAACATTCAAACCGAGAGAATCAAGAGGCGCGCGATCAACCGTGAACGGTCGCCTGTTGGATTTTAGTCTTCGCTTCGAGCCAGGTCTTGACGTCTTCCGCGCGTTTCGCGTTTATGGCCTTGATGCGATTTACGAAAATCGAGCAGCAGGCCTTGCAGCGCAGTTCAGGATTGTCTTGTCCATCGTACTTAGGGTGATGCAGGCAAACGAGCGCTTTCAT
>JASLCY010000030.1 GCA_030151925.1 Oligoflexus sp. | reverse complement strand
CGACTCGTGAGCTCGATAAACTTGGCGAGGACTACTTGAATAAAGCCGGCGCGCAATCGGCTCCAAGACTGATGTATAAATTTCCTGGTGGAACGTGCATCAGCCTGAACAACGAGGTCGCGCACGGCATCCCGGGCGATCGCCGCATCCAGGCGGGCGACCTCATCAATATCGACGTCTCGGCGGAGATGAACGGCTACTTCGGGGACACCGGCGGCTCCTTCATCGTCCCGCCCGAGAACAAGGTCAAGCGCCACCTCTGCGATTCCACGCGCCGCGCCCTCGACAACGCTATCCTCGCGGCGCGCGCCGGGCAGAAGATCAATGAGATCGGCCGGGCGATCGAATCGACCGCCAAGCACCACAACCTCACCGTGATCAAGAACCTCGGCAGCCACGGCGTCGGGCGTTCCCTGCACGAAGCGCCGGAATTCATCGCCTCGTTCTACGATGCTCGGGATCCGCGTTACCTCAAGGAAGGCATGGTGATCACCATCGAGCCTTTCCTCTCTACGGGCGCGACGGAAGTCGAGGACAGCGACGACGGCTGGACGCTCTTCACGCACAAGAAGTTCCTCACGGCCCAGTACGAGCACACGATGGTCATCACCAAAGGGCAGCCTCTGATCATGACCATCCCTGATATCTAAGCCCGCTCTTCAACCGGCGGTCGTATCACCGCCGAGCACCGAGATGATCTCGCCGGTCACGTATCCGCTGTCCGCGTTGGAAGCGAAGTACACGTAGGCCGGCGCGACCTCTTCGGGCTGCGCGGGGCGTTTGTAGGGCGTGTCCTGGCCGAACTCGGCGATCTTCTCCGCCGGCGCGTCCGAGGGATTGAGCGGAGTCCACACCGGACCCGGCGCCACGCAGTTCACCCGTATCTTGCGCTCCACGAGGTTCTTCGCCAGGGATTTGGTGAAGGCGTGGATCGCGCCCTTCGTCGCCGAATAATCCAGCAGGGCCTTCGACCCTTCAAGCCCCGTGATCGAACCGGTGTTGATGATGGAGCCGCCTTCCTGCAGATGGGCGAGGGCGGCCTTCGCCATATAGAAATAACCGTAGATGTTCGTCCTGAACGTCGTGTCCCATTGTTCGATCGAAAGGTCCTCGATCCTATCCGCATGATTCTGGAAGGCCGCGTTGTTCACGAGGATATCGAGCCGGCCGAAGGCGTCGATCGCCTTCTTCACCACCTTCTCGCAGAAGGCGTAGTCCTTGAGGTCGCCGGCTATCGCATAGGCCTCGGCGCCCAGGTCCTTCAGGACCGCGAGCGTCTCCTCCGCGTCCCGCTTCTCCTCCTTGAGATGCGTGAAGAGGATCCGCGCGCCTTCCTTCGCGAACAGCACCGCCACGCTGCGGCCGATGCCCGAGTCGCCGCCGGTGATGATCGCGACCTTGTCCATGAGTTTGCCGGCGGCCTTGTAGTGTTCGCCCTTGAAGCGGGGCCTGGGGTTCAACTCCGCTTCGATCCCGGGTTTCTTCTGGTGCTGGGGCGGGAGGGGATTCTTCGGATAGTCCTGTTCGATATTCTCTGCCATGAGATCCTCCTATAAGAGCTTGGGCTCTTTCAGGAGTAACGGAGCGCTCTCTCAAAAAGAAAGATCTATTAAAAGATTTGAAGCGCCAGCCTCCCGTTATCCCTGAGCTTTATTTGCTCACACGTTTTTGGGGAACCCGCATTCTTAACCGTTTCTCATAATTATGGCGTCAATCTAAAGCTAAGGCCTGCCTCTCAATTAATTTCCAAGCTTCCTTGGCTTTGATTTTTTTTGAGGGGGAGCGCCCATGAAAACTAAGCTGCGAATCATAAGTACCGCAATCGTCGTCTCACTGCTCACCACGTGCACCAAAACACGCGAATCTTCCAATCAAAATCCCAAACCGCCTGAATCCGATCCGCGTCCCGGCGCCGTGAAGCCCGTCGATCCTTTTGCGCCTCCGCCGAGCGGCATGGCTCCGACGGAGTTCGCCGCCTTGCTGCGAGGCACGCCTGTTGCATGAGGCTCTTGCGTAACGAAGGAGGGACTTGGTATGGCAGCTATTTGGAAGGGATCAATCAGTTTCGGGCTCGTGAACATTCCGGTGAGCCTGCAGAGCGCCGTTCGCGAAGATCACATAGGTTTTCGGCTCCTCGAGAAAGACACGCTCTGCCAGGTGAAGTACGAGCGCGTCTGCAAGAACAACCGCAAGGTGATTCCCTGGAACAACGTGGTGAAGGGTTATGAATACAAAAAAGGCCAATTCGTCGTCCTGACGGAAGCGGATTTCGAGAAGGCGGCCGTCGCCACTTCCAAGGCCTTCGAGATCGAGCATTTCGTCCCCGCCGCGCAGATCGACCCCCGTTATTTCGAAACTCCGTATTACGTCGTGCCGGATGAAGGCTCGGAGCCCGTCTATGCGCTCCTGCGCGAAGCGATGGGCGACAGCGAGATGGTGGGCATCGGCCGCATCACGATGCGCTCGAAGCAGCACCTTGCCGCGATCAAGCCTCTCGGCAACGCGCTGGAGCTGAACATCATGCGCTTCTCGAACGAGGTGATCGACGAGAGCCATTACAAGATCCCGAAGGGCCACGCTCCCAAACCCGCGGCCCTGAAGATGGCCAAGCAGCTGATCGATACGCTCGTCGCGGATTTCGATCCGAACGAATACCACGACCAATACCGCGAGAACCTCGAGAAGATCATCGCCGGCAAAGCCAAAGGCAAGGAGATCGAATTCGAGGCGCCCGAGGAGCGCGAGGCTACCGGCGTTATCGACCTCATGGAACGCCTGCAGCAGAGTCTCGCGCGGAAGGGCGGTACGGCCGCGGCTTCCCGTAAGACCACGGCGAAGGCGGCCAAATCGAAGACCGCCCGCACGAAAAAGACTCCGAACAAGGTGAAGGCGCGCCGTACCAAAACCGCTTCGAAAAAAACCAAGAAACGGGCATGACGATATGGCTAAAGCAGCGAAAAAAAAGAGCGCGACCAAGGCTAAGGCCCGGCCGGCGAAACCTGGCAAATCGAAAGCGAAGACGAAAGCCCGGGCCGCGAAACCCAGCCGGTCTAAGGCGAAGACGAGCCGCGAAAAGGCCGCCTCGCTCAAGGAGTATAACCGCAAACGCGACTTCTCGAAGACGGCTGAGCCGGCTGGCGAGCCTGTCTATGCGAAGAAGGGGCAGAGGCTGGCCTTCGTCGTGCAAAAACACGAGGCCAGCCATCTTCATTACGACCTGCGGCTCGAAGTGAACGGCGTCATGAAAAGCTGGTCGGTTCCCAAGGGACCGTCTTTCGATCCCAAAGTGAAGCGGCTGGCCGTGCAGGTCGAAGACCATCCGGTCTCCTACAACTCCTTCGAAGGCACGATCCCGCAAGGCGAATACGGCGGCGGGACGGTGATGATCTGGGATTACGGGACCTACACCGTGGACGACGCTCAGGACGATCCCGAAGCGCTCATGCTCGAAGGCCTCGAGAAAGGCAAGCTCGCCTTCACTTTCCAGGGCCGGAAGCTGCGCGGCTCCTTCACCCTCGTGCGCACGCGCATGGCGGGCGGGAAACCGCAGTGGCTCCTGATCAAGCATCAGGATGAATTCGCCGACCCGGATTACGATCCCGTCGCGGACGAAGCCCATTCCGCGAAATCCGATCGCACGATGGCCGAGATCGAAAAGGGGGGCAAGGTCTGGCACAGCAATGCAAAAAAGCGCCATCCGCCGGTGTCGATTAGCCGAAGCACGGCAACGGCGACGTCCAACGCCTTGAAACCCATGCTGATCTCCGGCAACGCCGAGCTGCTCGAAGGCCCGAATTGGATCTACGAGCAGAAGCTCGACGGCGTGCGCCTCATCGCTTACGTCTCGGCAGACGCCTGGACGGTGATATCGCGCAACGGCAACGACAAGAGCCAGCAGTTCCCCGAGCTGGGGCCGCCCCTGCTCAAACTCGCGAAGCTCAATAAGGGGCCTTTGATCCTCGACGGCGAAGTGGTGGCGATCGATAAAAGAGGCCGGCCCATCGGTTTCGAGCACATGCAGGGCCGCATCCATCTCAGCGACGACGAAGCCATAGAATCCGAGGTGAAGAACTCGGCCTTGCGTTTCTATATCTTCGACATCCTGCTCGAAGGCGGCGATTCGCTGCTCGAGGAAGAATGGCGGACGCGGCGCAAGCATCTCGCGGCGCTCCTGAAAAAGCAGAGATCGCCGCTGCTCGTTTTATCCGAGGCCAGCCCTTCGGCTGAGGCCATGGCGAAGAAGGCGGCTCAGGGCGGCTGGGAAGGACTGATCGGCAAGGATATCCGCAGCCCTTATCTCCCCGGCGTCAGGACCAAGGCCTGGTTCAAGTGGAAACTGCAAAAACGCGAAGAGCTGGTCGTCGGCGGCTGGACCGAGCCGAAGGGCTCACGCAAGGCGATCGGCAGCCTCCTCTTGGGCTCCTATAACGACGACGGCGACTTCGTCTTCGCCGGGCATGTGGGCAGCGGCTACTCGCAGAAGGTCCTCCACGACCTGCACGAGACGCTGAGCGAGCTGGAGCAGGACGAGTCGCCCTTCATCGAGGAACCCAAGACCAACGACGTCGCGCACTGGGTCGAACCCAAGATGATCGTGGAAGTGAAATTCCACGAATGGACCAAAGGGGGGCTGCTCAGGCAAGGCACCTTCCTCGGCGTGCGCGACGATAAAAAAGCGCGCGAAGTCGTTCATCCCGAGCTGCAGAAGGCGGAAGAGCCCATACTCCCGGCCGCGGATAGCGGCGAGGATGAGGACCATCTCGATACTCCGCAGGGCAGGCTGAAGATCACGCATCCGAACAAAGTGATGTTCCCGGCCGATAAGATCACCAAGGCCGACCTCTTCGCCTACTACAAGTCGATGGCTCCCTTCATCCTGCCCTGGATGAAGGACAGACCGCTCGTGCTCAGGCGCTTCCCGGGCGGGATCAAAGCCAAGGACTTCTACCAGCAGGCGCCGGATCCCGGCTCGCCAGGCCGGATCGAAACCATCGTCACGGAGGACGGCGCGCACCAGGATCGTTTGATCGGCGGCGACCTCCTCACTCTGCTCTATACGATCCAGATGAACTGCATCAGCTACGATCCTTGGCATTCGCGCGTCGGTTCGCTGGATTATGCGGATTACAGCATCATCGACCTGGATCCCAGCAAAGGCACGCCCTTCTCCGTCGTGCGTGAGATCGCGATCCTCTGCATGGACCTCCTGAAGCGGAAAGGGCTTCACGGCGCGATTAAAACCAGCGGCGCCACCGGCATCCATATCTACCTGCCGATGCCGCGGGAAACTCCGGTCGAGACGGCCCGTCTCGTCGCCGAGATCCTCTGCACCGAGCTTGAAGCCCTGCATCCGGCGGGCACGATGGAGCGCAGCGTGCAGAGACGCAGCAAGGGTTCGGTTTATCTCGATTCGCAGCAGAACTTCCTGAGCAAGAGCGTCGCGGGAGTTTGGGCTGTGCGGGCCCGTGATGGTGCGACTGTTTCGACTCCTATCAGCGTCAAAGAGTTGAAAGATGATATCGAGCCGACCGATTTCACGATCAGGAATGTGCCTAAAGAAGCGAAAAAACGGCAAAAATACTGGGATGAGATCATGGCGGAACCTATTTCGCTCGAGGCCCTGATGCCAAAACGCTCGGCGAAAAAGACAGGCAAGACTCGATAATTCATCAAGTTTTCATAAGAATCCTGTACTATCTCCTCCTCGGTTAAGAGCAGGAGCGACGATGCGAGTTTCGAGTCAGAAGACGAGGTGGATAGTCGGTTTGTTTCTTCTAGGCGCTGCCGCCCGTTTGCAGGCCGATCCCCTGACCATCCCTATGTCCCGCGAGAGTTCCGGCACCGCGTGGTTGCCCGACGAAACGCCGATGCGCATGATCCATGCGTCGGCGGGCGATTGGAGCCTCATGCTCCACGGCAACCTCACCGTCGAATATATCGACGAGGGCAGTCGCCGCGGCGATGATCAGTTCGGAAGCATCAACTGGTTCATGGGGATGGCGGAGCACGATCTCGGTCCCGGCAAACTCACTCTGCGCGGCATGTTTTCGCTCGAACGCCTGACCGTCGGCAAATGCGGTTTCCCGGATCTGATGCAGACCGGCGAGGCCTGCGACGGCCGGACGCTCCATGATCA
>JASLCY010000010.1 GCA_030151925.1 Oligoflexus sp. | reverse complement strand
CGCGCGAGCCGTTACGAAATCCGCATCGTGGGCCGGGCCGATGGTGTGATTCGCGGCGGCGCTCCTCTCCTAGAAGAGATCAAATCGAGTTTCAGCGTCGAGAGCCTGGAGCGGGGCCTGCACCCCGAGCATCCTTACATCCTGCAGACGCGGCTCTACGGTTACCTCTATCTCCTGCAGTACGGCGCTCTCCCCGAGCTGCAGCTCCGCCTCGTGAGCACGCAGACCCTCCAGGAGAAAGTCGTTCCGGTCGCTTTCGAGCGGGAGGAATTCGAAGCTTGGTTCGCCGCGCGCGTGCGGCAGGTGGAAGAGGAGCTGCTTCGCTACGATGCCCTGAAACGGACCCGGAGGAAGCTGGCGGCGAAGCTCGCCTTCCCGTTCCAGGCCCCGCGCGCGCAGCAGGTGGATCTGATAGAGACGATACGGACCAAGCTGGAGGAGGGGAAGAGCCTGCTTCTGCAGGCTCCGACGGGGCTCGGGAAGACCGCGGGCGTGTTGTACCCCGCGCTGAAATTCGCGTTGGAACGCGGAGCGCCCGTCGTATACGTCGCTCCGAAAAACAGCCAGTTCCAGGCGGCGATCGACCTCGCCTCGAAGTTCCACAAAGAAGGCGTCGCGCTGAAGGTCCTGGTGCTGACCTCGAAAAACAAGGCTTGCCAGGGAGCGAGGGCCGAATGCGCCGCCGAGGGCTGCCGGAACCGCGAACGGTATTACGACAAGGTCGAAGAGAATAGATTGAGCCTCAGGGACAGGAGGAATCTCTGGGACTTCCATTATTTCCAAAAGCTCGCCGATCGATACGAGGCCTGTCCCCATGAAGTGGCGATGGAGCGCGTGCGGGAAGCCGACCTCATCATCTGCGATTATAACTACGTGTTCTCGCCGCGCGCCAACCTCCTCGATCGTTATTTCGGCCCTATCGTGCCCAGGACGCAGCCCTTGCTCGTGATCGACGAGGCGCACAACCTCTATGAAAGGGTGATGGAGAATTATTCGCCCGGGATCAAACTCTCCGATCTCAAGAACTTCCTCCTGCACGCCTCGGAGCGGGCGGAGGCGGGATTCGCCCGGGTGCTCGAAAAGGCCATCGTTTTGATGGCGAAGGTCGCGCCGCGGGAGTCGCAGGCCAAGGTCGAACTGGATGCGGCCGCGATCCAGGAGCTTCTCGACGAGAGCGTCGGCCTGATGATGGAGCGCTGGGCGGACCGAGGCCTGCCTTCGCCGGAAGAGGACCTCTTCCAGTTCTATATGCATTGGCTCGAGCTGAGGGACATGCTCGATTTTCCCCGGGAATTCGTGCCGCTGCTCTATAAGCGGGAGCAGGGCGACGAGCTCCTGAAAGCGCAGCGCATCGACCCTTCGGCTGCCATCGCCCCGCTGCACGAGAGGTTCCTCGCCGTGATCGCCGTCTCGGCGACCCTGAAGCCCTTCGCCTTCTATCAACGGCTGAGCGGCTTCCCGGCCGAGCGGACCGAGGCGATCGAATTCGCGTCGCCTTTCCCGCGCGAGCATAAGAAGATCATGATCATCCCGCAGGTGAAGACGAACTATAAGGAGCGCGGGCAGCATTATGCCCGCATCGCGACCGTGATCGAACGCATCGCGCGGGTCGAGCCGGGAGCCTATCTCGCCTTCTTCCCGAGCTACGACTTCCTCAGGCAGATCGAGAGTCGCCTGCCGCAGGGCGAGGGTTGGGAGACCTTCGCTCAGACGGGCGGGCTTTCCCATGCGCAGCTGCAAACGATACTCGGCCTGTTCCAGAAGGATGAGGGAGTGCGCCTCGTCCTCGGCGTGCAGGGCGGATCGCTGGCGGAAGGCGTGGATTTTCGTGGGCACGGCCTCAAGGGAGTCTTCGTCGTCGGCCCGGCGATCCCGAGCGCGACCTATGAACGCGGCCTCATGCAGGAGCATTTCGAGAAGCTGCTCGGCAACGGCCGCTCCTTCGCCTACGTTTATCCCTCGATGAGCAAGTCGGTGCAATCCGCCGGGCGCGTCGTGCGTGATGAGACGGAGCGCGGCGTCATCATCTTGCTCGACCCGAGGTTCCTTGATAAGGATTTCGAGGAGACGATGCCGAGCGATTGGTTCCGGGGCTCGGCCCGTGAATTGGTGTCCCGGGAGATACTCGCGGATATAGAAGCTTTTTGGAGAGAGCATGAGACCACGGAAGAAGGCCGTTTGGATTTTACTGACGCTCATGGGCCTCAGCCCTGACTTCGCCAAGGCTTACGAGACCGATCCGGGCTGCATCGACCTCAATCGATCGCGGACGAGCCTGTTCCATGCGCTCAGCCGCGAGGTGAATCATTGCCGGAAGGCCGAGGACTGCCGTTACTATGCGTTTCAAAACCTGGGCTTCCATGCGCATAAAAGCGAGCTCGCGAAGGTGATGGTCTATACGCAGACGGCGACGGAGCTGCAGTGCGCGGAAGGTTTTGCGATCGGCATGCCGGCCCAGGTGCCGAAGGCTTATCTCTGCGAAAAAGCGCTTTGCGTGCCGCAGTACAGCAGCAAGCGCGGCGCTATGGATACCGGGCCTTACGATGAGGAGAAACCGGATTGGGCGAAGAAATTCCCTCAGGATTACAATCTTTCCGCGATTAAGCCGGATGATAAAGCTCGCTTTGCCGGTGAGGCGAAAACGCGGCTCTGCGAGCAGGCCGAAAAAGCTATGGCCTGCGGCAAAAAGCGCGGTCGTGTTCAGAAAAAATAAGCATCCCGACTCTAAAATACTTGTCAAAAGTCAACTTGCGCTAGGCCTAAAGGCTCTAGACTGCTAGCTTATGCGACGAGTTTAAGGAGGAATGCTTAATATGCGCCAAAAGAATTTTAGTCTCGCGCTGCTCGCGAGCTGCCTCTCTTTCGGATCCGCGTACGCGGTCGAAGGTATGTGGCAACCTGAACAAATGCCCCTCATTCAAAAAGATCTGAAGGCCAAGGGCCTCGAGATCAAACCCGAAGCCCTGAGCGATCTCACCTCGTTCCCCATGAACGCGATCGTGAGCCTCGGCGGCTGCAGCGCCTCGTTCGTCTCGGAGCAAGGCCTGGTCGTGACGAACCATCACTGCGCTTACGGTTCCATCCAGTTCAACTCGACCAAAGAGCATAACCTCATCGACGACGGCTTCTACGCGAAGACCCTCGCGGATGAGCTTCCCGCGGCTCCGGGCTCGCGCATCTACGCGACGGAGAGCATCAAGGACGTGACCGCCGACCTCCTCAAGGGACTCGAGAAGACCGACGGCCTCAAGCGCTACCAGGAGATCGAGAAACGCCGCAAGGATTTGATCGCCGGCTGCGAGAAGGCCCCCGGCTATCGCTGCCGCATCGACTCTTTCCTCGGCGAGAGCAGCTACCGCCTGACCAAGCAGCTCGAGATCAAGGACGTGCGCCTCGTGCAGGCGCCGCCTTCCGCTATCGGTAAATTCGGTGGCGACGTCGATAACTGGATGTGGCCTCGCCATACCGGCGACTTCTCGTTCTACCGCGCTTACGTCGATAAAAAGGGCTTCCCCGCGGAATACAGCAAGGACAACGTTCCCTTCGTCCCCAAAGGCCACCTCCAGGTCGCCGATAAGGGCGTCGAGGACGGTTCGTTCGTGATGGTCGCCGGTTATCCGGGCCGCACCAACCGTTATCGCCTCTCGAGCGAAGTGGATTACACCTTCACCGTCTCCAACCTCCGCACCAAGGATTACTACGATCGCAAGATCGCGACGATCGAGGACTTCAAGAAGAAGGACGCCGAGGCGGGCATCAAATACGCGGCGACTCTCGCGAGCCTGAACAACGTCTCGAAGAATATCGAAGGCAAGCAGGAGGGCGCGAAGGCGATCCACCTCTCGACCGAGAAGAAAGCGGAAGAAGAGAAGCTGGTCGCGGCTTTCAAGGCGAGCAAAAACGAAGCCGCCGTCAAGAACTACAAGGCTCTGAACGCTCTTATCAAGGAAGACCAGACGGCCGAGACGAATGCGATGACCCTGCGTAAGGCCGGGGACTCGGATCTGCTCCGCGCGGCCCAGAAGCTCTACCGTCTCGCCCGCGAGAAGGCGAAGCCCGACGCCGAGCGCGAGAGCGGCTACCAGGAGCGCGATATGATCTTCTTCCGCCAGGGGCTCGAGTCGTTGACTCGCCGCTTCGATCCGAAAGTCGATCAGGCCCTCTGGGAACTCGGCATCGACGACGTCCAGAAAGCCGACGCGAAGCAGCAGGCGGTCTTGCCCAAGGCGCTGCGCGCTCTGGTCGCGAACAAAGACAAAAAAGCCCTCGAGTCGACCCTCGCTTCCTACTACCAGCAGACCGTCCTCGCCGATCAGGCCAAACGCCTGGCTTTGATCGACGCCGACCGCAAGGCCTTCGAATCCTCGAGCGATCCTTTCATCAAGCTCGCCGTCGCGACTTACGATGAAGGCATCAAACTCGAGAACGCCGACAAGGATCGCGCCGGACGCTTCCAGAAGCTCCGTTCGCAGTACATGAAAGACGTCGTCGCGCAACGCACGAAGGAAGGCAAAGTCGTTTATCCGGACGCGAACTCGACCCTCCGCATCACCTACGGCACGGTGCAAGGCTACAAGAACCGCCAAGGCAAGGAATACGGAGCCTTCACCAAAGTCGAGGAGATCGCGGCGAAGAACACCGGCAAGGAACCTTTCAACGTTCCCGCGAAAGAGCTCGAGCTCATCAAGAACAAGGACTACGGCAGCTATAAGCTCGCGAGCATCAATAGCGTGCCCGTGGATTTCCTTGCGGATCTCGACATCACCGGCGGCAACTCGGGCTCGGCGACCCTCAACGCCAAAGGCGAGCTTACAGGCCTCGTGTTTGATGGTACGATCGATGGCGTAATCTCGGACTGGGCCTTCGATCCAGCGTATACCCGCTCGATCCACCTGGATTCGCGTTACATGCTGTGGGTGCTCGATAAGTTCACCGGCGCGACCCGTCTTCTCAATGAGATGGGCGTCGGCCAGAAGACTCCGGCTCATCACTGAGCCTGGAAAGACCTTGGAGGGAGTCATGAGTCTAGTCCTAGCCCAGTCGGTTTCAGCGCAGAGGGCCTATGAGCTGGTCACGCACCTGCAGGCCTTCTTCGTGAGCCGGCTGGATGCCCTGACTCCCCCGTCTTCCTCGGGTTCCCGTTTCGTAGCGATCGACTGGCTCCGCGCCGGCGGTCGCTACGGGGGTGGGAATCGTTATACCGCCAAGGATGGCTCCCTCTTCAATCGCGCCTCGGTGAACGTCTCCCAGGTGCAGTATGAAGCCGATCCGACCAAGAA
The DNA here is from genome assembly GCA_030151925.1 of Oligoflexus sp. Lineage (GTDB taxonomy): Bacteria > Bdellovibrionota_B > Oligoflexia > Oligoflexales > Oligoflexaceae > Oligoflexus. Next base: position 2,220 of record JASLCY010000010.1, on the reverse strand, counting down.
GCTGAATTCGGCGACCGCTATCTCGACCATCATCCATCCCCTGAATCCCTTGGCCCCTTCGATGCATATGCACATCAGCTGGACCGAGATGAAATCCGGCGACGGTTATTGGCGTCTCATGGCCGATCTCAATCCGAGCGTCACATCCAAAACCGATGCCGAGATCTTCGATGAAACTCTGAAACGCGTCGCGGGCGGCCTTTATCTCCAAGGCAAAGAGCAGGGCGAACGGTACTTTTACATCCCCGCGCTCGAGCGCCATCGCGGGGTCTCGCATTTTTACCTCGAGGACTACAAGAGCGGCGATGAGGCAACCGATCTCGCTTTCGCCAAACGCTTCGGCGAAGAGGTGATCGGCTGTTATGCGCGTATCCTGCAAAGCGTGCTGACGGCCGCCCAGGCTGTCGAGGAGCAGCACAGGAAACAGCAGCTCGATTACCATACGCTCTACTTCCTGCAGGTGCTGACGCTGGATCGCGGCACCACCTCGGGCCTGCTCGTGCACGACGAGAACGATACCGGCATCCTCGGCTCCCTGCCGTCCGCCATCGATAAGGAGCTGCTCAGGCAATGGCTGCCGAAGCTCCCGGCTTTGCAGGCCGAGCTGCTCCGCAGGCTCATCGCGATCCTGCCCGAATCGACCGCTATCGACGATAAGGTGAAAGGCGAGATCGCGAAGGTCGCGCGCGACTTCTATCGTGAGTTTCCCGCGGCTCAGGACCTCCTGGCTCGCGGCGATGTCATCCCTCCGACGCAAGAGAACCATCGGTCATGAAAAAACTGCAAGCCGACGTCATCGTAGTGGGCGCGGGTCTCTCAGGCCTGACAGCCGCTTCGGAGATCGCCGCGCGGTCTAAATCGGTCATCGTCCTGGATCAGGAATCCGCGGCCAACCTCGGCGGGCAGGCCTACTGGTCTTTCGGCGGCCTCTTTTTCGTCGATAGTCCCGAGCAACGTTTGATGCGCGTGAAGGACAGCTATGAACTCGCGCTCGAAGATTGGCTGGGCACGGCGGGATTCGATCGAGAGGAAGATCATTGGCCGCGGCGCTGGGCCGAGGCTTACGTGCAATTCGCTGCGGGCGAGAAACGAGCCTGGCTCAAGAGCCTCGGCATGAGCTGGTTCCCTATCGTCGGCTGGGCCGAGCGCGGCGGCTACGGCGGAGTCGGGCACGGTAATTCCGTACCTCGTTTTCATGTGACCTGGGGAACGGGGACGGGCGTCGTCGCGCCTTTCGTTCGACTCGCGCGGGAAGCGGAGGCGAAAGGCCGCCTGACTTTCGGCTTTCGGCATCGGGTCGATGAGCTCATCGTCACGGCCGGCCGCGTAACCGGCGTCCGCGGCCATATCCTGCAAGAAGCCCCTCAGGAGCGAGGGCAACCGACTCATCGAACTGTTGTAGATGAATTCGAATATACGGCCGGCGCGGTTGTCGTCGCGTCGGGCGGCATCGGCGGAAACCATGAACTCGTTCGCCGGAATTGGCCCGCGAGGCTCGGTCGGGCGCCCTCGTTCATGGTGCAGGGCGTGCCGGACTACGTCGACGGCCGGATGATCGAAATCACGGAAAGGGCCGGAGCGCGGCTCATCAACCGCGACCGCATGTGGCATTACGTGGAGGGCCTGCAAAACTGGAACCCGATCTGGTCGCGGCATGGCATCCGCATCCTCCCCGGCCCGTCCTCGATCTGGCTCGACGGTGCGGGGAAGAGATTGCCGCCGCCTCTGTTCCCCGGCTTCGATACGCTCGGGACGCTCGATTATCTTATGAGAACCGGCTACGAGCACAGTTGGTTCATCCTCAATCAAAGCATCATCAAAAAAGAGTTCGCCCTCTCCGGTTCGGAGCAGAACCCGGACCTAACGCATAAGGACTGGAGCCTCCTGCTGAAACGCGTGGTCGGCAAACGCGCGACCGAACCCGTGGAAGCCTTCAAATCCAAGGGCGCGGACTTTGTCGTCGCCGGCGATCTGCGCCGGCTCATAGAGGGGATGAATCGCCTCGCGCCCGAAGCGCCGCTGGATCCCGCCGTCGTCGAGCGCGAAGTCGTCGCTCGCGATAGACAGTTACGGAACGACTTCGGCAAGGACCTCCAGATCGCGGCGATACGCAGCGCCCGTAATTACCTCGGCGATAAGCTGGTGCGAACGGCTAAACTCGGCCGTATCCTGGATCCTTCACTCGGCCCTCTGATCGCCGTGAAGCTGCATGTGCTCACA
>JASLCY010000008.1 GCA_030151925.1 Oligoflexus sp. | reverse complement strand
GCCTCTACCACTCGATCTCCATGCTGCTTCCGGACGGTTCGGTCCTTACGGGCGGCGGCGGCGCTCCCGGCCCGCAAAACCATCTCGACGGCGAGATCTACTATCCGCCCTACCTCTTCCACGGTAACGACTTTGCGAATGATCGTCCGACGATCGGTGATCTCAACACCACGCAGCAGTATAACAACCAGGTGACCGTCGGCTACGGCGGTGACGTGGCTCGCGTAACTCTGATCCGCCTCGGTTCGGTCACTCACTCCTTCGATACCGGACAACGTTTCCAGGAGCTCGCGTTCCGCAACAACGGGGGATCGGTCACGTTCAACTTCCCGGATTCGCCGAACATCGCGCCTCCCGGTTATTACATGCTGTTCTTCCTGAACCGCGCGGGCGTGCCTTCCTACGCGAAGACGCTTTATCTCGGTAACGGCGGCGGCGGCCCTGTCGTGAATCCGAACCCGGGTCCTGCCGGCCCTCCGGCTCCCGGCCCGAATCCGACGGCGACAGGCATCAACGCCGGCGACGTTTATTCGTTGGCCGTGCGCGCCACCGGCCGTTGCCTCGATATTCCGAACAGCAGCCTGGACGACAACGTTCAAGCGCAGCAGTACGATTGCAACGGCACGGGCGCCCAACGCTTCCGCATGCAGTCTTCGCCTCAGGGCGGCTTCAACATCGTCAACGTCCGATCGGGTAAATGCCTCGATATCGAATGGGCTCGTCCGGACGACGGCACCCGTATCCTCCAGTATCAATGCACGGGGAATGCGAACCAATCGTTCCATGTGCAGGCGGGGACCGATGGTTCCTTCTCGATCCATTCGGATGCGACCGGCAAATGCGTGGACGTGGATGCCGGCAATCCGAACAACGGCAGCCACGTTCAAGAATGGACCTGCTTCGGCGGTTCACCGAACCAGGAGTTCTGGTTCCGTCCCTAAGGTTGGTTGAAGAGAGAATCTGATTCTGCCGGGCCCGATCGCTTTGATCGGGTCTTTTTTTATTGTATTTAAGTATTTAAAATTTAAAGATTTTTTGTTTGCTTCATGAATTTTTTCTGAAGTTGCCGATACGGTGTCCTGGGCCGATATCACTCTTGAGGAGTCGAGGATGCAACGATGGGTTCTGCGCACGCTTATCGGTTGCCTGGCCTCATTCTCCTTCGCTGCTCCCGCTGCCGATCTTATCACCGTGCGCCAGGCCGAGAAGATCTCCCTATCGCTCACCGGCCGTCCCCTGCGCGACGATCTCCGTAAAGAGGTTTTAAGCGGTCAGGTCACGCTCGATGCGTTGGCGGATACCCTTAGCAAGGATCCGGCCTTCATCGAGTATTTCGCGCTCTTTTATACGCGGACGCTGGGCTTTCAACTGCCCTTTAACGCTTATGAGCTGAAGGACGCCAAGGGCAACGATAGCTTCGCCTCCATCCTTTCCCTGCAATATCCCGAGTCCTATAGCGCGGAATACAACAGCCGCTACACCAAAGAGCATATGGAGGCCAATGCGAAGTCGATGCGCGGCCCGATGCAGATCCGTCTCAAGGATTGCGGCACGACCATCGGCCCCGAACTCATCTTCGACGTCAGCGAGCAGGGGAGCACCGATCCGGACGAGATGAAGAAATCCGCGGCGGTGATCCAAGCCGCGACCAAGGGCATAGGTCCGGACGGGAATCCTATCCAGGCCGGGACCGAGCCCTTCTGGAAGGAGATTCTCCCTATTTATCTCGATACGAACCTGCCCTGCGGCAGCAAGGATCTGGTCGACGTGAATCCCTGGTGGGATCCTGCTGCCGTGACGATCGACGCCAAATACAAGGGCCTGAAGACCTATAAGGTGCCGCCGCTCGTCATCGAGCATTGCGGCGGTCCTACTCTGCCTCTCTGCAATACGAAGAACCTGAACGACAAGGACGCGTTCACCGACCTCTTCGATCGCGATATGATGCTCGAGCCGGGTTATATCATCGGGCATACGGTAGCCGAGGACAGGCCGTTCAGCGAGATCCTCACGACGACCGACACGATCATGACCGGATCCTACGGAGCCTGGATGCACTATAACGGCGATAAGCTCTGGGCGAATTATCCGGGCGGGACGATCGACGATATAAAAAACGCTATCTTCACCAGCCCGAATGCGGCAGACCGCGCGCATCATCGCATCAAACGCAACGCGCTGCATGCCGGCGTGCTGACGACGCCGGCCTATCAGCTCCTGACCAACGGCCGCCGTGCGAAGGCGAATAAAGCCTATGAGACCTTCCTCTGCTCGAAGTTCAGCGTGCCGCCCGACGCGAAGCCCGATCCTACCGATTCGAATCCGGATCTGACCAAACGCGCCTTCTGCTCCAACTGCCACGTGACGCTGGAGCCCATGGCGAAGTTCTTCAACGCCTGGCCGCTCACCGGGAACCTGAATTATATCTACGATCCTAACCATGAGGATGATGCCGGGAAATTCGCGGGGCAATCGGGCCCGGGAGTCGCGGCCTTCGGCAAGATCCTGGCCGGCACCGATACCTTCGCCCAGTGTTCGGTCAAACGCGCGTTCGAGTTCGTCAACGGCCGGAAGATGAGCCAGACGGAAGCCGATGCCATGGTGCCGAAGTACGTCGAGCTTATGCGTTCGGCCAACATGAATCTGCGCAGCGTGATCAAGGCGATGATCGCTGATCCGCAATTCATCAAGCCACCGAAGGAGTGAAGCATGAAGACGTTCGGGCTCGTCCTTCTTCTGAGCGCGTTGGCGGTTTCCTCGTGCGGTTCGCGGCCTGCGCGGAAATCCTTCGGCCACGACGCGTCAACGGCCGGCGGCAACGCTGCGGGCAAGACCGATGGCACGACAGCCCAGAGCACGGTGCCGGGCGGTTATGCGCCTTCGCCCGGAAGCGCGATGCGGCTGCTCGATGGCAATGCGCTGTCGGTGCTCTATGCGCGGGTCTTCCCGCCGCGCGCCTATGGCTTCGAGATCTGCAAAGGCGATGCCGTGAAGAGGTATCGGAGCGTCACCGATTGCACCGATTCGATCTTCACCAACGAAGAGCAGCCTTTCGTCGGCATCATGGGACTCAATACGCCGGACTTGAACCGCGGGACGCAGAACCTGCGTTTGCCCGAGGATCTGACGCTGAATTACCTCCGCACCCTTCGCGTCGGCCTGAGCCGCGAATGCGAGGCGCGCGTGGCTCTTGAATGGGATGCGCTGCAGCAGGGCAAACAAGCGGGCAACTATCTGATCAAAGCCGAGCAGCCGACCAAAGCCGCGATCGAGGAATTCTTCCGCCGCATCCTCGGCATCGAAGGCACGGGCATCGCCGTGGACATCGGCGCCGATAGTTACCTGGCGGCGTTCAAGACTGTGCTCAACGGCAAAACGGATCCCAACTCGATCAAGGTCGCCTATTACGGCCTGTGCATCTCGGTTGCCATGGATCCCCAAATCTTCATCTACTGAGCGAGGGCTTAACGCATGCTTCTCCATAGACGCAATCTCTTGCGAATGGCCGGCGGTTCCGCGGCGAGCCTGCTCATGGCGCCTCACGTCTTCGCCGGCGAGGACCAGCCGAATCCGAAGAGCAACAAATTCCTGCTCTACGTGCACTTCGGTTCATCGTGCGGCATGGCGAACGGCTTGATCCAGCCGATGAAAGCCAATGTCTGGCCGCTGGGCTTCTTTCAGAACGGAGCGCCGGTCGGTTCGAACAACCCGCTGATCAACCAGCACACCGCGGCGGGGAACATGTTCTTCCACGATTACCTGAAATTCCTCGCGCCCATGGCGGATGAGATGTGCCTCGTGAACGGCACGCCCCAATCCCTCGACCACGGCGTAGCGCGAAATCTGCAAACGCGCGGGCATCAACTGGCGACGGTCACCGCGGAATGGGCGATGGGCGTGGGCCAATTCATGATGACCGACACCCATAAGAATCCCATGGTGATCACCGAAGGCGTCAAAGCCCCGAGCGTCGGCGACATCACCACGATCCGGGCGAACAGCATGGATGAATTCAAGACGATTACGACCGACGTGGACCTGATCCATAACCGTCCGCTCGATCCCTTCTGGGAGAGCGTAAAACAACGCTTCGCCCAGGTGAACCTGAGCACGACGAACATCAACGCGTCGCTGGCCGGCACCGCGAAATACCAGATCGATACGCTGACCAAGGGTTTGCCCGAAATCAATACGGCGAGCGCCGACACCCGCGCGCTCGATACGCTCTTGAACGGCGAGAACCTCAACAAGATGATCGCCGGCTGCGCCGACCGCCAGGAAATCGAGGCGGCTCGCAATGAGACCTTCCGCTCGCAGCTCATCCTCGCCGGAACCTTGGCGAAAACCGGACTCGCCAACGGCATGTCGATCGCTCCGCTTTATGAAGACGCGCATTCGGGCGGCTCGGACGTGATCTCCGCGCGCCGGGCGTCGGCGGCCTGGGCCTATCTCGCCCTGTTCTGGCAATGGGTCAAATCCGTGGGACTGCAGGACGATATCATGATCGTCGTGAGCCAGGAGTTCGCGCGTTCGCCCTATAACAAGGATTCCATGGTTTTGCCGGTGAAGGATGCCACGGGCGCGACGATTCAGGTGAATGCGGCCGGCCGCGATCACGGCCTCAGCATGGGCACGATGTTCATCAATTCCAAGGTGCCCAAGAACGGCCGCATCGGGCTGATCGGCGATAACATGGCTCCGCAGGCCACGCGTGATGCGAAAGGCACGGTGGACGCCAGCGGAGCGCCTTATACTTCGGCGAATATGATCGGCAGCATGCTCAGCATGCTGCCG
>JASLCY010000007.1 GCA_030151925.1 Oligoflexus sp. | reverse complement strand
GCGCTTCGTACGAAGCGGTGAACGGCATCATCCGCAAGCTCGACCGTCGTCGTCCCCAGGTCTACGTCGAAGCCGATATCCTCGACGTGAACCTCGCGAACAACTTCAACTTCGGCTCCTCCCTCCTCCTCGGCAACAAGAACGGCCAGACCGTTCAGGCCTACGGCTGGCAGGGTAAGCAGGTCGCTCCTATCATCGTCGGCGGTTCCACCACGGCGGCCGGCGCGACGGCGACCGACGCGAACAAGCTCGCGGTGGCGAACGCCCTCGGCAGCGACTTCACGATCGGCGTCCTCTCGGGCCACAAGATCAACATCCCCGGCATCGGCGACGTGAACCCGGCGGGCCTCATCACGATGCTCAAAGCGGATTCGAACACGCGCGTGCTGTCGAGCCCGCACCTTCTCACCTCGAACAACGAAGTGGCGAAGATCGTGGTCGGCGACACCATCTTCTATAAGACCGCGGTGACCTCCGCCGCGATCGGCCAGGGCGCGATCGAGAAGGTCGAGAAGGAGAACGCCGACCTCTCGCTCGAGATCAAGCCGAACATCAGCCACGCGGGCAACTACGTGACGCTGCAGGTGAAGCTCGAAGCGAACGAGGGCGGCCTCGACTCCCAGTCGGGCGTCCCCAAGATCAACAAACGCCAGTCCGAGCAGCTCGTGACGGTCAAGAACAGCCAGACCGTAGTGGTCTCCGGCCTCGTGAAACGCCGCGAGACCGAAGTGTTCCAGAAGATACCGCTCCTCGGCGATATCCCCATCCTCGGCTGGCTCTTCCGCAACAGCACGATCCAGAAAGAGAACACGTCCCTCATGATCTTCCTCACGCCGCATGTCGTATACGGCGCTAACGACCTCGCCGCGATCTATGATAAGAAGATCGCGGAGCGCGATGAGATGATGGCGAACGCCTTCGGCAACGACGAGGACGACGACTTCGTCAAAGCGATGCCGTCGCGCGCGGCGGGCCAGTACAAGCCCGACGAGATGGACGCCCTGGAAGAGAAGGATAACGAAGAGCTCCGTCGTCAGATGCGCGAGGACCGCGGCATGGGCCAACCGGCTCAAGCGGCGCCCGAGGAAAAGCCTGAAGACAAGAGCAGCAAAGAGGAAGGCACGACCGTTCCTATGCCGGTCACCGGCTTTGAAAGCGGCGTGAACGGCGGCGCTCCCGCGAGCGGCACCCCAGCCGGCACTCCTCCTGCGGGCGGCGTACCTCCTGCGGGCGGTGAGGGCGCGACTTCCGAAGGGATGGCTCCTCCGCCAGCGGCCGAGCCGCCTCCGGTCGACATCCCCGAGCCTCCGGTAGAGCCTCAGGGCGGCAACGAGTAAGACACTTCCTTTAGCAGGTAGAGAGCAGGCATGAGCGAGAGTCTGGATAAAAATCCCAATGAGGAACGCACCGACGACCCTATGAAGGGCCTGAGCTGGACCCAGCTCCCGTCGGTGGACTTCCGCAGTCTCCAGCACAAGACTTTAGGTCAGATTCTCATCGAATCGAAGACGATCACCCAGAAGCAGCTGGATGAAGCCCTCCGCGAGCAGAACGCGGAAGGCAACACCAAGAAGCTCGGTGAGGTCCTCGTCGCCAAGGACTACGTGACGGAAGAATCGATGCTGCGCGCGCTCGCGATGCAGCTCGACCTGCCTTACTACGACCGTCTCCCGCTGAACGATATCGACCCGACCCTGGTCGATAATATCCCCATCCAATTCTGTCGTGATAACAAGATCTTACCCATCGCCCGCGACGATTTCAACGTCACGGTCGTGGTCGCGGATCCGCTCAATATCCATCCGCTCGACGACCTGCGCCTGATCCTCTCGACCAACATCAACATGATCGTGAGCGCGCCGGCCATCATCGAGAACGCGATCAACCGCGTGTTCGAACGCGCGAACGACGCCTCGCAGAAAGTCCTCGACGAGCTGAGCGTGGACGGAGTGGGGGATGAGGAAGACCTCGAGCAGACCCGCGACTTGCTCGAATCCTCCGACGACGAGAAGCCCATCATCCGCCTCGTCAACGGCCTGCTCGCCCGAGCGGTGAAGGAGCGCGCCTCCGATATCCACATCGAGCCTTCGGAAACGGAGATGCTCGTGCGCTTCCGCATCGACGGCATGCTCCAGGACAAGACCCAGGTGCACCGTCGCCACGCGGCCTCGGTCGCCTCGCGCATCAAGGTTATCGGTAAGCTCGATATCGCCGAGAAACGCATCCCGCAGGACGGCCGTATCTCGATCAAGGTCGCGGGTAAAGACATCGACGTCCGTCTCTCGGTGGTCCCGGTCGCTTACGGCGAGCGCATCGTCATGCGTCTCCTCGATAAGTCCGCGGGCGGTAAACGCCTCGACCAGATGGGCCTCGAGAAACGCATCTACGAATCCTTCTCGTCCCTGGTCCAGCAGAAGCACGGTATCGTGCTGGTCACCGGTCCTACGGGTTCCGGTAAATCCACGCTGCTCTACGCGGCGCTCATGCACGTGAACACCAGCGACATCAACATCCTCACCATCGAAGACCCGGTCGAATACCAAGTTTCGGGCGTCGGTCAGATCGAGGTGAAGGATAAGATCGGCATGACCTTCGCCAGCGGCCTCCGCGCCATCCTCCGCCAGGATCCGGACGTGATCATGATCGGTGAGATCCGGGATGCGGAAACGGCGAGGATCGCGGTCCAGGCCTCGATCACCGGTCACTTGGTGCTCTCGACGCTCCACACCAACGATACCGCCTCCACCGTCACGCGTTTCATGGACTTCGGCATCCAGCCGTTCCAGCTCTCGACCGCGGTCCTCGGGATCATGGCGACCCGCCTTCTCCGGAAGATCTGCATGAACTGCCGCGAGGCCTACGAGCCGAGCGACGCCGAGCTTTCCGTGATGGGCCTGCCGCGCTCCGAACTTCGCGGCCGCCAGATCTATCGTGCGGGCCCCGGCTGCGATCGCTGCTTCGGCATCGGTTACTACGGCCGTATGGGTGTCTACGAGCTGCTCGTGTTCGACGACGAAATCCGCGCCCTCATCCTGCAGACGCAGGATTCGAAGCAGATCAAAAAACTCGCGATCGACAAGGGTATGTCAACCCTCCGTGACTCGGCTCTCAATAAAGTATTGCTCGGCGAAACCTCGCTTGAAGAAGCCGTCCGCAAAACGCAGACGGACGAACTTGAGGATATGGGTGCCGACGTAGAGAAGGGTTAAGTTATCTATGCCTCTTTACGCCTACAAAGGCTACGACTCGAAATCGGGCGCAAACGTTAAGGGCCGCATCGATGCGGACTCGGAACGGAGCGCCCGTCAGACTTTGCGCCAGCGCAACAAGATCATCGTGGCCGAGATCAAGGAAGAAAAAGCGTCGAGCTCCGCTACGGGCGGCAAGGCGCCTTTCAACCTCTCGTTTCTCGAGCAGGGCGTGAGCCTCGACGATCTCTCGATCATGATTCGCCAGTTCGCGACCCTCCAGGGCGCGCACGTGCCGCTCGACGAGTCCCTCAAAGCGCTCTCGCAGCAGGTGGACAATCCAACCCTGCGCAACGTCCTGAGCTCGGTGAAGGACTCGGTCTCGGAGGGCAAGTCGCTCGCGGATTCGAGCGCGGCCTTCCCGAAGGTCTTCAACCGCCTCTACGTGAACATGGTGAAGGCCGGCGAATCCTCGGGTAACCTCGGAACGGTGCTCGAACGTCTCTCGGACTTCATGGAATACCAGGTGGCGGTGCGCGGTAAGATCGTTCAGGCGATGGTGTATCCATCGGTCATGATCGTCGCGTCGCTCGGCGTCGTGGTGTTCCTCCTCGTCGTGATCGTGCCGAAGCTGACCAAGGTGTTTACGTCGATGCGCGTCGAGATTCCCTGGTATACCAAGGCTCTGATCGCTTTCTCGAGCTTTTTGCAGGGCTACTGGTACGTGCCCATCATCGTGATCGCCGGCGCGGCTTATGCCTTCCAGCGCTGGGTCTCGACCGAAGCCGGCCGCACCAAGTTCGATAGCATACTGCTGAAGGCGCCGGTCATCGGCCCGGTGTTCATGATGCTGGCGGTTTCGCGTTTTACAAAAACTCTCTCGACCCTTTTGGCGTCGGGCGTGCCCATTATCCCCGCACTCGACATCACCAAAAACGTGGTGAACAACCGCATCCTCTCGGCGGTCCTCGAGCAGGCCAAGACCGAGGTCCAGGAGGGTAACAGCCTGGCCAACTGCATCGCCAAGAGCGGCCAGTTCCCGAGCCTCGTGACCCACATGATCTCCACCGGCGAGAAGACCGGCGAACTCACGACCATGCTCGCGCACGTGGCGAAGGCCTACGACTCCGAGGTGGAGCGCAAGATCGCTAAGATGATCTCCCTCATCGAGCCGATCATGATGATCTTCCTCATGATCATCGCGGTAACCGTCATTGTTGCGATGGTGCTCCCGATGATGAATATTATGAAGCAGATCAAGTAGGGCGGCCGATTGCGCTCTGTACGAGGGGTGCCCGAGATGATACTCTCAGTCTGGGCTAGTCTAGGATTAAGACGGGTCTAGGTGGCGAGAAGCCATCTCATTTATGAGATAGCTTCCGAAAAATCGTTGGGTTCATGAGGAACTCATCGAACGGGTGGTAAAAGACGATCCTGAGGAGTCTTACAATGAACGTGAAACATTCGCTGAAACTGCTGTTGAAACCCTTTGAGAAGGACGCTCGCCGCGAAGCGGGCATGACCATCATCGAGATCCTCATCGTGATCGCGCTGATCGGTACCATCATGACCATCGTTATGACCAACGTCCTCAAGAGCAGCGACGATGCGAAGACGGACCTGGCGCGTATCTCGGCCCAGCAGCTCGAGCAGGCGCTTCGTCTCTATAAACTCAACAACAACCATTACCCCACGACCGAAGAAGGTCTGGCGGCTCTCGTAACGGCTCCCCCTTCCGCCAAGAACTGGAGAGGCCCTTACACCGAGGCCGAGAAACTCAAGGATCCATGGGGTAACGATTTCGCTTATGAATCGAACGGTAGCAAGTCGTTCAAAATCACCTCGGCCGGCCTCGACGGTGAGATGGGAACGGCGGACGACGTGATCTATCCGCCCGACGCGGCCAACGGCGGCGAAGCCGCTCCGAAGTGAATCTCAGCGAAAAAACACCTGAATTTCCTTGGAGATTCGGGTGTTTTTCCGAAGAACACCAGCGCGCCCGCTCCCGACTTCTTGCGATAATATTCAAGGCCCACGTCATCACGATTTTCTTTGGCTGATGCTCGCTTGAGCAGGGGAGCCCTGAGGTCCATGCGTCCGAGTTTCTCTGAAATCGTCAAATCGAAGCGCGGCGGCGGCTCCGCGGGCTTCACCCTCCTCGAGGTCCTGCTCGTGATCTCGATCATGGCCGTGATCTTCATCGTCGTCATTCCCAACTTCAATATCGTGCCTTCCACCGAAGCCAGCTCCAAGGTGAACGGCCTCGCCGGCGACATCCGCGCCGCCTACGATATGGCCGTCCTCCATCGCAAGCCCTATCGCCTCGTCTTCGAGTTCAAGACCGGCGACTACTGGCTCGAGACCACCGAACGCGTCGATTTCCAATTCAGCGAGAACCAGCAGAACCACGACCTTTCCCCGCAGGAAGCCAAGGAAGAGGCCGAGAAGTTCGACGAGGATATGAAGGAATTCGTGGAGCTCGCAGGCAAGGACGCCGAGGATCCCGATACCGGCAAGCCCATCAAACCGACTTCGCCGCTGCTCTCCGCCTCCACGGTCCTGAAACCCGCGGTGTGGACGCAGGTCTCCGATTCCGAGTGGAATAAACGTTCTCTCGGCCCGCGCTTCATGCTGCGCTCGATGCAGGCGGAGCATCACAAGGCTATGCAGACCTACGAGGAGCTGCAGGCCGACGGTTACGCCTATCTGTATTTCTTCCCGGAAGGGTATGTCGAGCGCGCCGTGATTTATCTCGCGCCGGCGGATGAATCCGATAAATCGAAATGGGATCAACTCACCTACACCGTGACCACCCGCCCCTGGGAAGGTCTCGCGGAAGTTGAATCCGGTTACAAAGAGGTGGATTTAAGCCATGACCCTGGCGAAAAAGGCCGTTGAGAACGATTACGTTCCGCCGCCCGTGAAACGCAAAGACAAAGAATACAGCTTCACGCTGCTCGAGGTCATCATCGCCGTGGGCCTGCTTACGGCGGTCGTGATGCAGGTTTCGGGCGGGCAGGGCAGCCTGCTCGAGATCACCGATTATTCGAAGAAAGCCACGGAGGCGACCTGGCTCGCGAAGCGCCTCATGTCGCGCATCGAATACAACTACGCGCAGTACGATCTCAAGGACCTCGAGGTCAGCGTGAAGGACGAGCCTTTCAAGGACCTCACGGATCCCGACCAGGACTACAAGTACTCGATCGAGATCGCCGAGTGGAAACTGCCGCTGATGGACTTCCTCCAGGGCGGCGGCGCGAAGTCGGACGACGAGAAAGAGAAGGAAAAGCTGAACGGCGAGGAGAAGAGCTCGATGGCCGGCATCCCCGGCCTCGACGGGATCGTGAAGCAGATCTTCGGCGACCATATGATGAAGACCGCGCACGTCGAGGTCTCGTGGCCGGAGGGCGCGCGCCGCAATTCGGTGGCGCTGACGTATCTCATCACGAACCAGAAGAAGCTCGACGAATATATCCTGACCAAGGCCAATACCTGGGACCAGGTCCGGAAGAAGATGGATCCGAACGCACCGAAGGATAACGCTCCGAAGACGACGCCGGCGGCCACGAACGTGCCGGGCGGCGTGCCGGGCGCTACGGCGGCGCCGGGTTCGACGACGACGCCTACGGTTCCCACGACGCCCTGATCCGAGTGAAGAAGGATAACGAGTTGTTGTCATCAAAGGGACAGAACAAAACCTGGAACGGCGAGAGCGGCCTGACGCTGCTCGAGATTATCTTTGCCGTGACGCTGATGCTGATCATGACGATGGCGACGTCGAGCGTCCTGCGCAACGGCCTCGATATGCGCATCGAGCTCTCGCAGCGCTCGCGCGTCACGCACCGCATCAACGTGATCCTGCAGAAGGTCTCGGACGACCTGCAGCACTCGTTCCTCGTGCCGTCGCAGCAGGTCTTCATCCGCAAGGCGGAGATCAAGACGCTCTTCCGCATCAAACCCTGGGATAACAGCGCCGAGCTGCGCATGACGACGATGAACCACATCCCCCACATGGCGAACGCCAAGGAATCGGATCAGACCTTCGTCATCTACCGCATCGACAAGGATCCCAAGACCAACCGCCCGAACCTCTATAGGGGTGAGGCCGCGACCTTGCCCGAGGATCTCGAGCAGGACATCCCGATGAGCATCCTCGCGCAGAACATCAAGTCGTTCAAGATCCGCCCCTGGGACGGGACGGAGTGGCGAGAAGAGTGGGATTCCAACCGCAGCGACTGGCGCGACCAGCTCCCGCGCATGGTGGAGATCGTGGTCGAGGCCTATGCCTACGACCCGCCGAATCCCGAAGAACCCGTGTCGGAGACCGATCCGACCTATACGATGCGAACCGTCGTCTTCCTCCCGCGGGCCGTGCTCGGCAAAGAGCCGAAGGACCCGGTGAAGACGCCGTCGTACTATTGAGGAAGCCCGAGATGAGAAACAACGGGGACGGCAAGGTGAAGACTTATTTCGGTTTCCCGGTGGGCGAACCGGAGAAGAAAGGCGAGTCGCAGCGCGGCATCGCCATCATCATCACTTTGTTCATGATCACGCTCATGACCCTCTTCATGGCCGATATGCAGGTGAACGCCGTCGTGGAGAGCGAGCTCGCCGTCGCCAACCGCGACAACCTCAAGGCCGAGTACATCGCCAAGTCGGGCGCGAACCTCGCGAACTTCCTCATCAGCATCGACCTCGCGATCGATTTGACCATGGCCGA
>JASLCY010000006.1 GCA_030151925.1 Oligoflexus sp. | reverse complement strand
TCGCAGTTCCTCTATCTCGAGCTCCTCATGAGCCAGAAAGAGCAGATACTCGGCCGTGAATTGCATGCGGACACCAAGGTTACGCGTGTAACTGACAAAGACGCCTTCGCCGGCTGGAGCAAGAAGACCCAGAGCTGGCAGGACACGAAGCACGAATACTGGTGGGACGAGATCGGATACCAAATCATCGATGTCGAACCTGAATGCAAGATGTGAAAGAACGAACTCAGAAGAAAGAGGACTATATGCTTAGAGGAATCACAAAGACCATCTGCATCCTTACTTTGGCTTCGATCCTGAGTTTGGAGGCGCAGGCCGCGACGGGTAAGATGCCTCACAAGGCTGAACCGCCCAAAAAAGAAGACATGTCGGCCTACTTCTCGGAAAATCGCCAGGGCATTCCCCCGGAGAAGCTGCGTGAAGCGGACAACCTCCGCGTCCAGACGATCGTCTCGATCCAAAAGCTCCTCGGCGACTCGAACATGCTCCCGGCCCGTAAGTTCGAACTCTATCTCCGCCTCGGCGAGATCTACGCCGAGCGCAGCGAATACCTGCGCGATATCGAGATGAAGGAATACGAGACCTCTTACGACAAGTGGAAGGCCGGCGGCAAGAAGGGCACCGAGCCGACCCTTTCCAGCAAGAACTCGAAGGCCGAGCTCCTCAAGAGCACCGAAGCCTTCCGTCGCCTCGTCCGCGAGTTCCCCAAGCATCCGCGCACCGACGCGGCCCTCTATGCGCTCGCGAAGACCCTGCTCCTCCTCGACAACGACAACGCGGTCCTCTACTTCAACCAGATCGTGCAGCAGCACAAGGATTCGCCGCTCCTTCCGGACACTTACCTAGCCTTGGGTGAGTTCTACTTCTACAAGCAGGATATGGAGAAGGCGAAAGAGAACTATAAAGAGGCGATGAACTTCAAGGAATCGAAGGTCTATCCCTACGCTGTGTATAAGCTCGGCTGGGCCTACTACAACTCGAAGGTGAAGGGTGAGAAGGACGTCGAAGACAACGTCAACAAATCCATCGCCGCCTTCAAACTCGCGATCAAGATCGTCGAGAAGGACAAGGACAGCCCCGGTAACTTCAACCTGCGGCAGGAAGCGATCAACGACCTCATCATGGTCTTCGCGGAGACCGAGAGGATCGATGAGGCGATGGACTACTTCTCGCGCCTCGGCGAGAAAGAAGCCTTCTACGACATGCTAGAGAAACTCGGCAATATCTACGATGACAACGGTTCGGTCGCCAAGGCGATCGAGGTGTTCAATCGCCTTCTCGCGGAATCGCCCAACCGTCCGCGCAACCCTGAGATCCACGTGAAGCTCGCGAAGCTCTACGACACCTCGCTGCAGATCCCGATGGTCGTCGACACGATGAAGAAGATGAAGGCGCTTTACGTCGACCAGAACAGCGCCTGGGTGAAGGCGAACGCGCAGAACAAGGACTTGCTCGCCGAGGCCTCGGAGCGCGTGCAGAAGAACATCCACCGCTTCGGCGCGACCTATCACCAGCAAGGCCAGAAGCTGAAGAAGAAGCCCTACTACGAAGCGGCGGCCGAACTCTATCGCCTCTACCTCGCGACCTTCCCGAAGGCCGACGAGTCTTACGAGCTGCGTTATTACCTGGCGGACATCTACATGTACTTCGAGCAGTATGAGAACGCTGCGGACGAGTACTACAAGGTCACCCAGGAGCGCCCGACGAACGGCAAGTACCTGAAGGAATCGGCTCTCGAAGCGGTCGTCGCGATCCGCAAGATCGATGAGACGACCACTTACCAGAAGCTGCCGCCCCTCGGCCAGGTCTCGCAGCCTATCGCCCTCCCGCGCATCAAGCAGAAGCTCGTGACGATGATAGACAACTACGCGAAGCTCCTGCCGAAAGAAAAAGACGGCCACGCGATGCGCTACACCGCGGCGACCACCTTCTTCGAATACGGCCACTATCAGAACGCTCTCGCCCGCTTCGACTCGATCGCGACCGACATTCCGGAGACCGCGCAGGGCCAGGCTTCGATCAAGGCGACCCTGCAGTTCTATGCGGAACGCAAGGACTGGGAAAACCTCGTCAAAGTCGGCCGCAAGTATAACGACAACCCCAAAGTCGCTTCGACTCCGATAAAGGCCGAAGTCGTCAAGGCGATGAAGACCGGCGTCTTCCAGCTGGCGATGCAGCAGAACAAAGACGGCAAATACCTAGAGGCGGCCAAGACCTTCGAATCCTTCCAGGCTGAGTTCCCGAAAGACGAGCAGGCGGACAAGGCCCTCTATAACGCGTCTTTGAACTACTATAAGATCGCCAAGGTCGACGAGGCGCTCGCCGACGGCAACAAGCTCCTCAAAGAGTACCCCAAATCGACCCTCGCGGCCGACGTGACCTTGGATATGGCGCAGACGGATGAATCCCTCGCGGACTTCACCAACGCGGCTCGCCTCTATCGCGAGTACGGCACGACCTATCTCAAGGACAGCAAGGCTCGCGGCGCGCTCTTCAATGCCGCGACCCTCTATAAGGGGCTCAGCAACAACAGCGAGGCGATCACGCTCTACAAGAAGTTCATCCAGCTCTATCCGAAGGACGAGATGGCGAAGACCGCCCGTCTCGAGATCGCCCAGATCGACGATAAGCTGAAGAACAACGGCGAGGCCCTGCAGTTCTACTCGCAGTACGCTTCCCTGTGGCCGGACCGCAGCGCGAACAACCTCCTCGCTCGCGCTCGCATAACCCGCATCCTCCTCAGCGAAGGCAACCAGAAGGAAGCGAACAAGGAGATCCGCAAGCTGCACAAGGATTTGACCGCGAAGGACGCCCCCGCCGCCGTCGAAGCCCGCCGCATCGCGGCCAGCGCGCTCTTCAACGACCTCGAGCCGGCCTTCAAGGCCTTCCAGGCGATGAGGATCACCGATCCGAGCAAGATCGAGGCCCAAGCCGGCGCGAAGCAGCAGAAGCTCCTCGAGGTCGTGAAGCGTTACCAGGAGATCATCGAGATCGGCAGCGGCGAGTTCACCGTAGCCTCCCTCTATCGCCTCGGCGAGATGCATGAGAACTTCTCGAAGATGCTCTTCGATGCTCCGGCCCCGGCTGGCCAGAGCCAAGCGCAGGTCGATCAGTACCGCAGCTCGATCGAGAAGGTCGCTTTCCCGCTGCGCGACGAAGGCAACAAGTTCTTCGAGACCGCCTACCAGCGCTCGCAGGAAGTCCAGACCTTCACCGAATGGACGCGCAAGACTTACGAAAAAATGGTCGAGCTCCACCCCGAGAAGTATCCGGTGATCGTCGAGAAGTCAACTTCGCCGACCTACATGTCGCACTCGATGATCTGGGATAAATCGGTTTCCGAGCTGGCAGAATAAGGAGAACCAACATGAAAGCATCCATAAGAATCGCAACGGGTCTCGTCAGCATGTGGCTTCTCCAGGCTTGCGCGACCGCGCCTTCGACCGCGCGGATCGACAAGGAGAAGAAGAAGTTCGAACTCCAGAGCCAGGACGATACGAAGTCGGCGATGGCGGCGAATGACGAGAGCGCGAACCAGAGCCTGATCAATCGCCTCGAAAAACGCATCAAGGAAAACGGCCGCGATCTCGATGCGCTGGTCAACCTCGCTCAGATCCAGCTCGCGACGTCTCACCTCGACAAGGCCGAGAACGCCTGCCGCGACGCGCTCCGCGTCGACCTGAAGAACGAGCCGGCCCGCAAGATCCTGGCTCAGATCTACTACCGTCGCGGCAACCTCGAGATGGCTTCGATCATCCTGAACGGCCTCGACGCGATCAACTCGAAGGACAGCCAGGTCCTGAACCTGCTCGGCATGATAGCCTTGCGCCAGGACAAGCCCGAGTTCGCCCTCCTGGCTTTCCAGGAAGCCTTGAAGAACAACCCGAGCGACGTTGCGGTCCGCATGAACCTCGGCGTGCTCTACGTCCACTACCGCCAGCTCGGCCTCGCATCGATCGAGTTCGAGCGCATCCTCAAAGTGATGCCGGACCATCCCGATGCGAACCTCAACATGGCCATCATCGAATCGAGCCGCGGCAACCTCGACAAGGCCGAAGCCTTGAACAAGAAGGTCCTCTCGGTCTCGAAGAACAACCCGGTGGCGATCTACAACCTCTCGATCGTCGAAGAGAAACGCAAGAACTACGACAAGGCCCTCGATTACGTGAAGACGTACCTCGACCTCGACTATGCGAAGAAACGCAACAACCAGGAGGCCTTCGCTCTGATCGACAAGATCAGGGGCGAGAAGGAGGCGGCGACCGGCGAACGCGTTTCCGATAAAGACATCGTTTCGCTGGCCGCCAAGGCCAATAAAGGCAAGGTCGATCACGCAGGCGACGACAAGGAGTTCGTCGATGCCGAACCGCGCCTGAAGCAGATGGAAGAGGCCCCGGCTCAAGCCCAGCCCAAGGCGGCGGCTGCCGGCGCGGAAGCGAAGGCCCAGCCGACGGAGAAGGCGACTCCTCCCAAGGCGACGTCCGAAGCGAAGGCTCAGAAGAAGGCCGAGAAGAAGAAGTCTTACAAGAACGATGAAGACGAGATCAACGATCTCGAGAAGCAACTTCAGTAACGAATCAACGGTAGAGAAAAGTCATGACGAAACTTGCTTTAGCCCTGCTTATCGGTCTTTCGGCATCTTACGCGCACGCCGCGGATAAGAACGAGCCGCCGGCCGAGCAGCTCCATACGACCATGGACTTCGATTCGACCATGATCGACGGCAAGATGAAGGCGCCCGCCGGCTTCTTCCTCCAAGGCCGCAACAAACAAAGCCTCACGAACCTCGTGAAGCTTCGTTCGAACTTCAAGCCGCAATTGAAGGACTCCGAGGCCGCGGTGAAGTCCCTGGTGAAATAAAGCGGGATCCTATCGAACCAAAAAAGAGAGGCTCTGTCCCCCGCGGGACAGAGCCTCTTTCTCGTCAGGTTGCGTCAGGCGCTCAGAGGCTTTGCACATGCCCCAGGAAGAGGATGTGGCCGTGCTT
>JASLCY010000004.1 GCA_030151925.1 Oligoflexus sp. | reverse complement strand
TTATACACGCTGTTGGCGTATGGGTTTTGTTTGCTGAGGAAGATATGGCACCAGTTCGCCATCGCCCGGATGATGTTCGCGGCGTTGATCGAGAGGTCGAACGGCGCTTCCGCGAGGCGCGAGAAGTCGTCATGGTCGACCCAACCGAGCGTACGGAGCGCCTTGGTCAGCTGGATCATGGGGATCTCGCTGCCGGTGATCTTCTGCTGCGAGCCGTGCGAGAGGATGAAGTGGATCACGGTGATCGACTCCGCGTAGCCCTCTTCGAAGCGCACCACGAACGCGCGGCCCACGTTGAAGTCGTAGCGGTGGATGAGCTTCATGATGGGCTCGAGGATGTTCGCCGCCGAGACGTTCTTCAGGCCGATCATCAAACGCGCGCCGAGGCTGTTTTCGATCGGGTCGAGCACGGTGTGCGCGCCCTGGTGTTCGATCATATGCTTGACCATGCGGTAGGTCAGCAGCAGGCGCGAAGGCGTCGCGTAGGTGACGAAGTCGTTATCGAGGTTGGCGATGAAGCGGTCCACGCTCTCTTCCTGGCCCGGGGAATCCTCGAGGCAGAGCGCGCGGGCGTGCTTGATCTTCTCCATGATGTGCGCGTTGTCGCGCTCGAGCGGCTTGTGCTTGCTGCACATGAAGGTCGAGAGGAAGAGGAGCTTGTCGCGCGAGAAGTAGAGCGCGCCCATCTTCAGGTCGACGCCCCGCACGCGGGCGGCCATATCCGAAAGGATCTTACGGTCGCCGCCCGGGCCGATGTAGGTCACCTTCAGACGATCGCGGTCCCACAGCTCGACGGTTTGTTTGGTCTCGAACACGTGCCCGGTGATGATGGCCGAGAGGTGGCGGACCTTCTCCTGGCGCGGCGTGGTCTGGTAGTAGATGGGCGGCATCGCGTTGAAGAACCAGGGCGTAAGGATCGAGATACTGTGATCGACGCCCACGCGAACGGTCTCGGCGATGTCCTCGATGTAATTGTCGAGCGCTTCGCCGCTCAGGTCTTTCGCGCTGCTCGGCGTGGCGTCTACCGTATCCGCGAAGTCCCAACTGAGATCCGCATCCTGTTCGCTTTTCTTGAACTTATCGAGCTGCTTCATAAACTGTTCCTATTAGGCAATATAACCAAGGCCGTTTAAATTATCTTCTGAGGGCCTGCTCAAGATTGATCAGGTCGTCGCCGCTGAGGCGACCGTTCGCCTTATACACGTCGAGGAGATCGTCCGCGGGCGTGCGGCCGCGCGCGGTGTAGTGGTTGTAGAACTTCGCCATCGAATCGGAATCGACGTCGCCGCGATAACACGAAGGCATGCGCCCGAAGCCTTCCATCGACAGCTCCGCGACCTTCTTCGACAGCTTCGCGACCTTGTCGTCCTTCAGGCCGTAAGGCGCCTTCTTCCAGAGCTCCATGAGGTTCGGGAATTCCGGCAGGAGCAGGTCGAGCGTCTGGTTCAGGCTCCGGTCGTCGTAGAGCAGGCCCGTATAGAACGCGCCCGGCGCCGCCTGCCACTGCCGCGTCTGGCAATCGACCGAACGGAGCTCGAGGAAGCCGCGCGCCCGCACTTCGGGGAACTGCAGCGAAAGATGCGTCTGCAGGTCCTTCATGATCGGTTTCGTGCCTTCGAAGCCCTTGTGGACCCAATCGCCGAAGGTGAACTTGCCGTCCATCGCGCGGAAGTCGTGGCGTTCGCTGAAGACCACGCGGCCTTGCATGATCCATTCAAGGTAGGCTTCGACGCAGGCTTTGCGCGAGAGCGTCCGTATCACCTTCTCGAGCTTCGGGAAGCCCGTGCGCGTATGGTCCATGTGCTGCCAGGTGTCGCCGCGGTTCGAGAAGAGGCCGTTCGGCTTGCCTTCGAAGAGAGGCGAGTTGGCGAAGATCGCGGTGGCGAACGGAGCGATGAGGTTGCCGAGCAGATAGCGTTTGGCCAGCGTTTCTTCCGATCCGCCGAAGTCGAGGTTGATTTGGATCGTGCAGGTCTGCCTCATCATGCGCTGGCCGTGGGGGCCTTGGGCCGCAAAAAACGAGTCCATCGCGAGATAACGCGGCTTCTGCATCTGCAGGCCGATCTCCGCGACGCTCTTCCAAGGGTTCATACCGATTTGCGCAATCGTGATCCCGAAAGGCCGGGCCGCCTCGTCGATTATCTTTTGGATCGCCCGCGTGCGCTTCAGCGCATCCGAGAGGCAGGGATAAGGTTTCGAGGAGAACTCGAGCTGCCCGCCCGGCTCGAAGGAGAGCTGGTCGTCATCGTCGAGGAGCACGTTCATCAGGTGGTCGCTCTCGGGCGGCTGCGCGTTGAACGACCAATCCGGGCGTTCGGCCCGGAGGCTGTAGAGCATTTGCACGAGGCTCTTCGCGCCGTTGTACAAAGGCACGGTTTGGCCCTGGTCGGAGGAGAGGCTTTGGGTCAGCAGCGGCAGCATCTCGATTTCGATACCGACCAGGCCTGGCCAATCCGGATATTTGCTGCAGTAATCCGCGGGTCTTAAGGGAAATATCTTATCGTGAAGGTAGGCGTAACAATCTTCATAGCTCAGAGATTGTTGGTTTTCCGCCACTTTAACATCCACTAGCCATACTCCTGATGGGCTTTCGCTTGAGAGCGAACAACCGTAATCGATCGCGTTATATACCATTCAAATACGGCTTGCTACTCTTCAATCT